>NZ_FQTR01000032.1 GCF_900128535.1 bacterium endosymbiont of Bathymodiolus sp. 5 South
ATCAAAAATAAGTTTGGATAAATTCACGCAAAATATCCGCATTATTCCTATTGATAGCGATGTTGCCAAGCACTATGGTGATATTCGTGCAAAATTATCTAAGCAAGGTAATATTATTGGCAATAACGATCTTTGGGTCGCCGCTCATGCATGCAGTTTGGGCGCTACACTGATAAGCAATAATCTTAAGGAGTTTGAGCGTGTCCCAGGGCTGAAAACTGAGAATTGGGTTGGATGATAAAATGTTATGAGTCAATATTCACAGCTATTTAAGTATTTAAAAGCATTTGCTAAATTACGCAATCAAGTAATTAGAAACATTGATGTATCTAAGCAATATGAATGTGTTTGGCTTGACACTGTTCCTAATAATGACATTTTTTATAATACCGTTAAAACAGATGATAAAAAAGATTTCTGGTTAAAACTTAAAAAACCCGAAGAGCCGGAAAAACTTATAGAGCCACAAATTCAAACGCCTAAAGCGTTAATTATTTGGCTTGAAGATTTGTACGATGAAGGTAATAAACCTGTTGTAAAAACAGAAGTAGAACACAATGAAGCAACTCTATTTTTAGATGATGATTTAACGCAAAAATTAAATAACTATATTAACAACCAATGGATAAATGATTTATCAGAATATCAAGAGAAATATCAACAATATCAGAAACAAAAAGAAGAGCATGATAAACAATTAACTGAATATAGAAAACTATTGAAACTTTATCAACAATTTTTTAAATTTTACGAAGAATTAAAAAATAATAGTGAAACCCATGAATTGGTTGTTGCTGTTGGTTTATTCAACTACCAAGAAAATAACGATACTCTAAAATATTGTCGTCATCTTATCATTCAAATTGCTGATATTGAATACAATAACGCCACTATCACAGTTAAGATAAGCGATGAAAAACCAGAAGTTGAAGATGAATTTTTTTTAAAAGAGTTTGACAATAATAGCATTCAGGAGGCTAAGAAAAATTTTGAAAAAATTGTTATTGATGAGCAAAATGATGATATAGATTTGTTAGATGTAAAAAGTGCAAATAAGATTGTTGCAAATTTTGCAGATAGTATCGGTGTAGAGCAATATTATGATCAAATATCTAAGCCTAGAATAACTAACTATAAAAGTATTTCTTATACGCCAGCATTAATTTTAAGAAAGAAAAACACCAGTAAACTTAGTAGAGCGTATGAACATATTATAAAAACTTTAGAAAAGCAAGAACAGCCAAAAAAGATAAAACTTATTGATTGCTTGCTTGGTCAAAATATACAAAATAATGAAAATAGAACTTCAGGCAAAACAACAACAGAAATAGAAACTATTTATTTTCCACACCCTGCCAATCAAGAACAAAAAGAAATACTTAACAAAATAAAACACCACGATGCTCTTGTAGTACAAGGACCACCTGGAACAGGAAAATCACATACCATTGCTAATTTAATTTGCCATTTGCTAGCAACAGGTAATAAAGTATTGGTAACTGCCCAAACTAAACGCGCTCTAGAAGTATTAAAGAATAAATTGCCTGATAAATATCAAAGTCTTGTGGTTAATTATTGGGGTAGTGACCAAGCCTCTAAAGATGATTTAAGTAGTAGTGTTGAAGCGATTAAAAATAAATCAGAGAATTTTAATTATATTGATAAAACAAACGAATTAGACCAAATTAAAAGAAATATTGCTAAAGACACTAACGAGTATAAAAAGATTGTTAGGCAGGGCACTCAAGAAATTAACAATCCTAAATATCAAGGTATGTTGGTTGATGTATTGGAGCAATTAAAAATTGATGAGCAACAATTTGAGTGGTATCAAGATAAATATAGCAATTATGATGATAAAAATTTAGAAAATCAATTTAATAAACTCATTGAATTTAATCAAATTTATCCCTCGTTGGATTTTGACACTGTTGTAGATATAAAAAAATTGCCAACCCTAAACCAAGTTAAACGATACGATGAATTAATAAAAAAGTATGGTGATTTTTCTTTGGAAGAACGAGATATTCAAGAACTAGAATGTTTAATTAATGAGTTGCCAGTATTGGAGGCGTTAAAAGAATTGGATAATATTACAATCACCTATCCTGATAAGTCCTTTAATATTCTAAAAGATCATGCAGAAACATTGTTGGGGTATTTAAATGATGGTCATCGATTAGAGGGCGTTCGCTTTTCTACTGGAAAGTTCTTTTTACCTAAAGAAATAAAAGAAAAACTCTATTTTATTGAGGCGGTTAAAGTTAATGATAGCGACTGCGATACCATAGAAGAATTTAAACAAGTTATCAAAGATATAGAATTGAAACAAAAATTTGATAAATTAAAAAGAATATATAACGCTGATTCTAAGAATGAATATGAGCAAAAATTGCGACTTTATCGAGAAATAATCTCATTATACAAATTAAAATCAGATAAGTATTTAGTGGATGCACACGCAAACATTGACTTTACAAAACAAGAGTGGGATCAGAATTATCAGAACACCTATGACAAGATAGAGCAGGAAAACCAGTTTAAGGAAATTCGACAACAATTAAGTGAAAAAATACCCAATACAATCGAAAAAATTCTTTTTGGCAGAGTAATCACTTTTACAGACTTACAAGATGCATTATGTTTTAAGCACGCTCAAAATTATGTACAACAATTACCTCAAGAGAGCATAATAAGAGATTTAAAAGAAAGCGTTAAACGCAATAAAATTCAAATGCAAAAATTAATTACCGATATTGGTGCAGATAAAGCATGGGAATACACAGCCAGAAAACTTAAAGATAAAACATTAAAAACTGAGTTAAATCTTTGGGCACAAGCAGTCAGTAATATTGGTAAAACAGAAAGTAAACGCACACAGAAGTGGCGAAAAATTGCTAAACAACAAATGCAGAAGTGTAAAGATGTTATTCCTTGTTGGATTATGCCATTACAACAATTAGCAGATACTATTACCCCGCAACAAGAGATGTATGATTATATTATTGTGGATGAGGCTAGTCAATTAGGTATTGATGCAATGTTGTTATTGTATTTGACCAAGAAAATTATTATTGTCGGTGACGATCAACAGACTGCACCTGAATATATTGGTGTTACTGATGAAGAGGTTCAAAATGCTATTAGTAAATATTTACAAGACATACCTCATAAAGAATTCTATGGTACTACTGGTAGTTTTTTTGATCATGCAAGTGCTTACTTTGATAAAATTACTTTGCGTGAGCATTTTCGCTGTATGCCTGAAATTATTGAATTTTCCAATCAATTATGCTATGCTCCTCATACTTCACTTTCCCCGCTCAGAACTTATTCTGAGGAGCGTCTTAGTCCATTAAAAAATACATTTTGTGATACAGGGCATGTAGAAGGGAAAAACAGTAATATTAAGAACAAGCCTGAAGCGGAAGCCATTGTTAGTGAAATCGCCAAAATCATTCAAGATGAGCGATATCAAGACAAAACTATTGGTATTATTGTTTTACAAGGTAAAGCTCAACAAGATATTATTCATAATTTATTGCTAGAAAAAGTTAACAGTAAAGACTACCAAGAAAGAAAAATAATGGTTGGCAATCCTGCTTCATTTCAAGGTGATGAGCGAGATATTATCTTTTTGAGTTTAGTAACAGCCCATGATCACCCTAGGAAGGCACTGACAAAAGTTGAATATAAGAGGCGTTTTAATGTTGCCACAAGTCGGGCTAAAGATCAATTATGGCTTTTCCATTCAGTGCGATTAAAGGATTTAACCAAAAATGATTTTCGTTATCAACTTTTAGACTATATTGTTAATTACAATACGATAGAATTTGAACAGCGTCAGTTAATCTTTGTGCCTAATCCAAAACCAAGATATGGTGAAGAGCCTAAACCACCTAACCCTTTTAGAAGCTGGTTTGAAGTGGAAGTTTATAATAACATCATCAATAAAGGTTACAAGGTAGAACCTGCGTATAAAGTGGCAGGTTATGAAATTGATTTAGTCGTGTTTGGTGCAGATGGCACAAAAATTGCTATTGAGTGTGATGGTGATTATTGGCATGGTGACGAGCAATTTGAGAAAGATATGCAGCGTCAAGAAATATTAGAACGGGCTGGCTGGCAATTTTTTCGTATTCTTTATTCACACTATATTAATGATAAACATCAAGCAACCGCTCAACTTTGGGATGTATTGCGCAGACATTCTACCCCAGTAGAAACAAGAGCAAAGAAACAGGACAATACCCAACTACAAGACAAATCTACACAAGAAGAGCAGATTAAAGATATGGGATCCAAGCAATCATCTATTTTTAAGTCAAGCGAGAACGAAGTTACAAAAATTCCACGATTTTTTAATCTTTACCAATCAGGCAATTATATCGTTTCTAAAAGTGCAAAAGAAGATGCTAACTTTAGCTTGGCTATTGAAGGATATCAACAAGGTTATTTATTACAATGTTATGATAATGGGCATATGAATAAATTTGATGTTTCTGTTTTATTGTCTCGTAAATTAGATAAAAAATATCAAAATGGTTTTAATATAAAGACAAATAACAAACTGCCTCAGTTATTGTTAATCAAAAAAGATGAAATTATTGGCATTACTTTCACTGAAAATGGTGAGCGAAAATTTAAAGCACATTTAACTGAAAAATTACCAACAAAAGATAACCTTTCTATACAAGGTTATAAAGTTATTTACAATAAAATTTTTACCGATGTGCAATACAATTTGATACCAGTTTCAAGCTATGATGATATTAAAAGAGTTACTCTTAAAAGCTTTGGTGCTGATGGTAAAAAACTTGATAATAAGTATTATGAAAAAGAATGGAAAATTTTGGAAAGATTGAAAACAAATAGCAATCAAGAAAACTAATGCTAGCCTATATCGGACTGGGTTCAAACCTTAATAACCCCAAACAACAGATTAAAGATGCGTTGATTGCATTGAATAGTATGCAAGATGTAAAGGTGGTGGCCTTGTCGAGTTTGTATCAATCCAAGCCGATTGATAACTCAAAGCAGCCAGATTATATTAACGCTGTGTGTGAGGTAGATACGCATCTAAGTGCGTTGGAGTTGTTGTATGTTTGTCAGGCTATTGAAACCAAGCAACACCGAGTGCGCGAGAAAAAATGGGGCGCTAGAACCATTGATTTGGATATTATTACCTATGGCGTGCAAGTGATTGCTTCTAAGCAATTAATAGTACCACATCCTGAGATGATGAATCGTGGCTTTGTGCTAGTGCCGTTGGCAGAAATAGAGCCTAATTTTAAAGTGCCAGTATTAGGTCCTATTCAGGCGTTAATTGACAAGTTAGATATATCAGCGTTGATTAAATTATGAAGATTGACGCATTAAAAACATTTAAGCAGCGAAGTGAAAAAATCACCTGCTTGACAGCCTATGACGCTTCATTTGCCTCTGTGTTTGATCAGTGTGGTGTGGATATTATTTTAGTCGGTGATTCGCTTGGCAATGTGATTAAGGGGGGTGAAAACACATTAGGTGTGAGTATGAAGGATATGCTTTATCACACGCAAGCAGTGGCACAAGCCACAAGCCAAGCTTTGTTAATTAGTGATATGCCTTATCAAAGTTATACCTCTGCCAAACAGACTTTGGAAAATGCTAAATATTTAATGCAGGCAGGCGCACAAATGGTGAAATTTGAAGGTGGGCGTGAGCATGAATCTGCTTTTAAAATTTTACAAGATAATCATATCCCCGTTTGTGGGCATCTTGGTTTGCAACCACAAGCTGTATTAGAAATGGGTGGTTATAAAGTGCAGGGAAGAAGCGAGGATGATGCGCAAAGAATTTTAGAGAATGCCAAAGCGCTTGAAGGTTGGGGGGTAAAAACCATCGTGCTTGAATGTATTCCCGCTAAACTGGGCAAGAAAATATCACAATCGTTAAATATCCCCACGATTGGCATCGGTGCAGGTGTGGATTGTGATGGGCAAGTATTGGTGAGTTACGATATGCTAGGTATTACGCAAAACCCACCAAAATTTGTGAAAAACTTTTTAACCAATGGCAATATTGCTTCTGCAACTAATGATTTTATTCAAGCAGTTAAGAGACAAACTTTCCCAACAGATAAACACAGCTATTAAGTCGGTATCAATAAAAATTAAAAAGGCTGATTTTTCTTTGATAGAAATGTATAACTTTTATAAATTATACAAAAAACTATACAACAAGTGTATAATAATTAATAAATATACAAAAAATTATACACCATGAATTTTGATTATAAAAGTATTTCCTATGCTCAAAAGTTGAGCGATTTGCAGAATTATTACCAAACTTCAGTTGCCTTTTCGCAGGCACTAGGCATTACTCGAATGACGCTAATTGCCTGGAATGATAACCCCCAAAAGATTAAAGTTAAAAATCAAGATAAGATTGATTGGCTATGGTGTCAGTCTATTTTTTTGCCAAATATGAGTAATCTCAGCAAGGTTGTCAAAGGTATTGAGTTGGGCGATTTTTTGTTCGAGCCTGCCATTATGGATAAGACGCTTAGACAAATGGCAGCAGGTTCTCTTGAGATTGAGACAGGCACGCAAGCAGCGGATTTTGATGCAATTGTACTTAACAACACCGTGCCTAATAATTTCCGTGCAACCTCAGTAGCAGAGGTGCAAAACATTTATTATCTTACCCAAGAAATCGCTCAAAATTTTCAAGTAGAGATCACTTTGCAGCAAATTAAAGATTGGCATAAAGTGCTAATGCGTGGCTTGATTGATAATGCAGGTGAATTTTTTACTAAGCAAAGAGTATTGCCAAATGTTGATACGCAACTGACGCATCTAGATGACATTGTGGAAGAACTGGAAAGCTGGGTAAAAACCTATGCCTATATTCAGAGCCTAAGTGATATTGCTCAAGCACATTATCATTTTGAAACGATTCATCCATTTAGTGATGGCAATGGTCGTATTGGGCGTTTGATTGTGCTTGCACAATGTTTGCAAATTGGCATTAAGCCACCAACCGTTAACAACAGCAACAAGGCACTGTATTATATTTTGTTAGAACATGCAAAAATCAATCCAACACCATTGGCGTATTTTTTTCAAGCGTGTTCCAAGCAAAAAACCGTAAAATAACCTAAACATAAAATTAATCAATTATGCAATTATCTGAATTTATAAAATCTAGTGGGAGATATGACCTAAAACAAATTGTTGGTAAATTTAAGGTTTTGGTAAAAGAACAGAAGTTGAGTTTTTGGAGTAGTAGATGACCTCATTATTTCCAGAAAATGACATTAAATTAGAAGATTTGTTTTTAGAAGTAAAATACGATGGACCGTCATTTGATGGTGTTATGAATATCCAAGATTTGGGTAATGAGTTATTAGGCATTGAATATTGCTTGACAAAAATAATCAATGAGTTAGTTAAAACTAATAAAGAATTGAGTGAAGCAGATATTGAATCTTTACAAATCCTAACAGAAGGATTTGTTAATAATTGTTTTAAAAAGAAAATTAAGTTTAAGGCTTTCTTAGATGAAATAGAAAAAAGACCAGTTTTGATTTCAATTTTATTTTTTGTAATAACAATTTATTCAGAGACAGCGCTAATTCAAATAAATATCAATAACACTAATACAGTATCAATGCTTAGATCTGGTCAAATTCCAATAGGGCAATATCAACAAATTAAAGATTTACCCATTCCAGATAATGCAAAAGAAATTATCAGATCTAATCTTATTGATAAAAAATACAGAGAAGAATCAGCAAAAATAGTAATGCCATTAAAAAATGATAATGACAATTTAGAGTTATCATCGTCAGTGCTAGAAGAGTCTGTCATTATTGATAATACAAATAAACAAAGTTTTTTTATTATTGACTTACCAACAGAACAAGAACAGGATGTTACTGAAGAAATAAAAACCATTCAAGGTAGAATAAACTCAATAAATTTAGACGCCACTAAAAATCAAATTGGTTTTAAGGTTAAGAATGAGGGCAATGAAATACATTGTCATTTGTCTGAAAATTTGAGCATAGATGATTATAAATCTAATTATTTGGGGGAGTGGGTGGAAATTACTGGAAAAATTTCACGGGCTGGAGATATTATTAAAGAAATAGAAATAGAAAAATTAAAGAAAATAACAAAACTTGGTCAAATAGATATTACTTTTGGTGATAATCGGTGACCAAAATCTCAAAAATCTACCAAGAAAAAAATGGTGCTGTTGAATTAAAAGCAGATGTAAGTGCTGATACTATTTGGGTGTCGAAAAAACAAATAGCGCAGATTTTTGAGGTAATGCCGCAAAATATAACCATACATTTAAAACAAATATTTATCGATAAAGACCTAGAAGAAAAAGCAACTTGTAAGGATTCTTTACAAGTTCAAAAAGAAGGCAATAGAGAAGTTAAAGGGAATATTAGAAAATACAATCTAGATGTGATTATTGCTATTGGTTATCAAGTAAATTCAGTGTTAGGTATTAAATTTAGAATTTGGGCAACCAAAACCCTGAAGCAACACATTACCAAAGACTACACCATCAATCCAAATCGTATCGTGCAAAATTACCAAGCATTACAAGCAAAATTCAAAGTAGAGCAAGCATGAAAATTATTAACAATATAAGTGAGATGCAAAATTGGCGAAATGATAGCGCTAAAATTGCCTTTGTGCCAACCATGGGTGGTCTTCATCAGGGGCATTTATCGTTGATTGATTTGGCAAAAAAAAATGCCGATAAGGTGGTGGTCAGTATTTTTGTCAATCCAACGCAGTTCGCACAGCATGAAGATTTTGGCACTTATCCTCGGACTATGGATGCTGATTTGGCTGCTTTAGAATTATCACCAACAGACCTTGTATTTATTCCAAATACGCATGATATTTATCCAGATAATGCGGTTTTTAATCAGGATGAATTTGCCCAAGACAAGGCGTTGTTTGAGATTTTATGTGGAAAATCGCGCCCGCATTTCTTTTACGGTGTGTTGCAAGTTGTTAGGCGCTTATTTGCAATTATCCATCCTGATGTGGCAGTATTTGGTCAGAAAGACTATCAGCAGTTACACATTATTAAACACTTTACCTCAGGTACTGAAATTATTGGGGCACCGATTGTGCGTGAGGATAACGGTTTAGCCATGAGTACGCGCAACCAATATTTAAATGCAGATGAATACAAGATTGCATCGAAACTACACAAGATTTTAAAACAAATTGAGCGAGGTGAATTAGATCTGCAGTCTGCTACTGAGCAACTACAGCGCTATTTTAAATTGGACTATTTAGAGTTATTAGATGCAAATACCCTTAAGAAAATCACCGATAATACGAGTAAAATTGCGATATTATCTGCAGTTTACTTGAATAAGGTAAGATTGATAGATAATATAATTTTTTAGCAAGGACAACTATGTTTAATATTACAGATGAAGCGCAAATTTATGTGGCGGATTTATTCGCTCAACAAGACGAAGAGGGTTTGGGGCTTAAAGTCGATATTGAAAAAGCAGGCACACCCGCTGCCGCCGTTACTTTTAATTTTTGTTACGAGAAAGATTTAGGCAAAACCTATTTTAAATTTGAATACAAAGGCTTTGATGCGTTTATTGATGAGGCTAATTTTGATTATTTGAAAGATTCTGAGGTGGCATTAAAAGAGGAAGGTTCAAGCAAAAAACTCACTATCACTGCACCCAATGCCAAAGGCGAAGCGCCCAAAGAAGATGCGCCGCTTGAAGAGAAAATTAAATATACCATCGCTGCTGAGGTCAATCCGCAACTTGCCTCACACGGTGGTTTTGTTGATTTAGTGGAAATCACCAAAGATATGGATGTTATTTTGAATTTTGGTGGTGGTTGTCAAGGTTGCTCATCAGTCAAAGTAACGCTTAAAAATGGCGTAGAGGCACAACTTAAATCAATTTATCCTGAGATTAATAATGTCTTAGATGTGACAGATCACTCACAGAAAGAAAATGCCTATATGTAGTGGATGAATTCAGTCTAATCAACAAATATTTTGACTGGGATCAGGGCATCGGTGATGATTGCGCCTTAATCTCTATTGACCATGGCAAACAACTTGCCACCACTGTTGATACTCTAATTGAAGGGGTGCATTTCCCAGCAAATACATCAGCACAAGATATTGCCTATAAAGCTTTAGCGGTTAATTTGAGTGATTTGGCAGCAATGGGTGCAACCCCACTTTATTTTACTTTAGCACTTAGCTTGCCCAGTGTTGATAAAAAGTGGCTTGCAGATTTTTCCCAGTCACTTAAAGCACTCGCTAAACAATATAATATTTCTTTGGTTGGTGGCGATACCAGCAAGGGTAAGCTCAGCATTACTATTAACGCCACAGGTTTTGTAGAAAAGAATCAAGCCTTATTACGCTCAGGTGCACAAGCAGGCGATCCTATATTTGTTTCCAATACATTGGGTGATGCTGCCTTAGCATGGCAACAAATACAAAAGCAACAAACGCCATCAAGCGCCTTACTCAAACAATTTAATCGCCCTGAGCCACAAGTGGTGCTCGCACAATCTTTATTAGGTATTGCCAATAGTTGTATTGATATTTCTGATGGACTTGAGCAAGATTTATCACATATCTTAACCTGCTCAAAAGTTGGCGCTGGTATTAACTTAGAAGCATTACCGCTGTCCAGCGAAGTTGCACAACATATTGCCAATACCCAAGATTGGTGCGTAGCATTAGCCGGTGGCGATGATTATGAGCTTTGTTTCACTGTGCCAAATGCGTATATTAATCGTATCAAAGCCATTGAAAAAGACTTGGATATTAAACTCACCAAGATTGGTGCGATTACTAAAAAGAAAGGATTAAAAATTAAAGGACTAGAAAAGCACTGTAAATCTTATCAACATTTTTAAGTGAGACGCAAAAGAAGTAGGAAAGGTTAAAATTTTCAAGTATCTCTGTACAAGGTAAATGAGACAGAAAATTAAACCTCTTTACGCTCAGCGATGGTCTTACAGTCTATACATTCATCCGCCGTAGGGCGAGCTTCTAATCTTGGTAGGGCGATTTCTGCACCGCAAGTTTTGCAATAACCGTAATCACCCATTTCAATCAAATGTAGGGTTTTGTCAATCTTGCTAATGAGTTGTCTTTCACGATCGCGTGTTCTTAACTCAAGTGCAAACTCTTCTTCAAGTGTAGCTCTGTCGTTATCATCTGCCACTTTTGATGAATCTTCTTGAATGTGAGTGATGGTAGTTTCAGCATCGCTGATTAACTGTTTCATCCAAGCATTAAGTTTTTCTTTAAAGTGTTCAATTTGTCCTTCAGACATAAAGTCTTCGTTTTTCTTAGGCTTGTAATTAGGAATATCTTGAAAATTAGGTTCTGACATAATGGTTTGTTAATTTAAAATAGCAATTTTCAGACATTATAATAAAAAGATGGCATTAGAAGCACTTATTTTTGATGTAGATGGAACATTAGCAAACACTGAGCGTGATGGGCATTTGGTCGCCTTTAACGAGGCATTCAAGGAACTGGGACTGGATTGGTTTTGGACAAATGATCTTTATCACGAACTGTTGAATGTGACGGGTGGGCAATTACGCATTAAGTATTATCTGAAAACGCATCGCCCTGATTTTGCGTGCGATGATGTGGATGTACTTGCTAAAAAGGTACATACTTTAAAAACTAAAATCTATGTGCGTCTTGCTGATATGGGTGCTATTCCTTTAAGAACAGGGGTGGCTCGTTTGTTTAGTGAAGCACGCAGAGCTGGTTTGAGATTGGCAATTGCCACCACCACCACGCCTGCAAATGTTGATGCACTCATTGCACATACGCTGGGTGTTGACGCATTGGGTTGGTTTGAAGTGATTGGTGCAGGTAATGTAGTGCCAAATCTTAAACCGGCAGGGGATATTTATCACTATGTGTTGAAGCAGATGAACCTTAAAGCTAATCAGGCGATTGCTTTTGAGGACTCACACAATGGCATAGTCTCATCAAGTGATGCAAACTTAAAAACATTGATTACCGTTAACGAATATACTAAGACGCATCAGTTTGATGGTGCAATGGCAGTACTCGATCACTTGGGCGAGCCTAACAACAAACCCTTCACCATGTTAAGTGGTGAGCACACTGAGCATAGCTATGTAGGGATTGATTATTTACAAGAATTGTATGCAAAAAATTATTGATTTAGTACACGCCACACGCGTTTACGAGGTTGCAAGCGAGTCGCCATTGAGTGTGGCGCACCAACTCAGTGTGCGTAGCAAAAATACTATTTATCTAAAGCGTGAAGATAAGCAGGTGGTGCATTCTTTTAAACTTAGGGGCGCTTATCAAAAAATATCTGGCTTGTCGGCTAAACAAAAAGCCAAAGGTGTAGTGGCATCTAGTGCAGGTAATCACGCACAAGGTGTGGCGTTGTCTGCCAGCAAACTCGGCATTGAGTCAGTGATTGTAATGCCACTTTCCACCCCTAAAATCAAAGTCAATGCTGTTGAACAACTGGGCGGAAAAGTGGTGCTACACGGTGATGTATATGACGATGCATTTGCCTACGCCAAACAATTAGAACAACAGCAAGATTTGGTTTTTATCCACCCGTATGATGATATTGAAGTGATAGCAGGTCAAGCAACTATTGCCAAAGAGCTGTTAGAACAAAATCCAAAGATGGACAGGGTTTTTATCCCCGTGGGTGGTGGTGGATTGATTGCAGGTATGGCGACTTATATCAAACATTATGCGCCAAACATTCAAGTTATCGGTGTTGAGCCAAAAGACTCGCCAACCTTGTATCAGGCACTTAAAAATGCTGAGCGTGTTATTTTGCCAGAAGTAGGGCGTTTTGCCGATGGCGTGGCAGTTAAACAAATTGGCGAAGTTACTTATCGAATAGCCAAAGAAGTAGTGGATGAGGTTGTGCTGGTGAGTAATGATGAGATTTGCGCGGCGATTAAAGATATTTATGAAGATGTGCGCTCTATTGCAGAGCCTGCTGGTGCACTTGCCACAGCAGGATTAAAAAAGTATATTAAGCAAAATAATATCGCAGGTGAAAATTTAGTCGCTATCGTCTCAGGTGCAAATGTGAATTTTGATCGTTTGCGCTATATCGCTGAGCGTGCTGATTTGGGTGAACATAATGAAGCCATTATTGCCGCTACCATTGATGAAAAACCAGGTAGTTTTTTAAAATTTTGTCAATTGTTAGACAACCACACCATCACCGAGTTTAATTATCGCTACACGCCGTCCAATCAGGCGCGTATTTTTGTTGGTGTGGCACTTAGCAAAGGGCTTGACGAGAAACAAGTGTTGATTGACAAACTCTCACAATCATTTGATGTTTTAGATATGAGCAACAACTCTATTGCCAAGACACACATTCGTTATATGGTGGGCGGGCGCGCTGATGCTGGTAATGAGGTTTTGTATCGCTTTGAATTTCCTGAGCGCCCTGGTGCTTTACTAGACTTCTTAAAAAAAATCGGCAGTGATTGGAATATTTCCTTGTTTCATTACCGTAATCATGGCGCCGATTTTGGGCGGGTATTAATCGGCTTGCAAGTTGACGATGTCAGCAGTATTGAGTGTCGTTTTGATGAATTAGGCTATTTTTACCAAAATGAAACCGACAATAAAGCCTATCAATATTTCCTTTAGAGCGTTTGAGATACAAGATATTGAGGATGTCTTGGTCATAGAACGACTGGCTTACAAAATACCTTGGAATAAAGCGAAGTTTACCCATAGCCTGCACAATCCCAACACTGTAGCGTGCCTAATCTTTAAAGACAATCAAGTATTGGGTTATAGTATTGCACTGCGTGCATCTAAGGTGGCTGATTTGCTCAATATTTGCATTCATCCCGATTATCAACATCAAGGTTTGGGTAAGAAGTTGTTTGTTTATCAACTGCAAGCATCAGGTGTTAAAGAAGTTTTTATTGAAGTGCGTACCTCTAATCATAGCGCCTTATCGTTTTATAAAAAACTCAGATTTGAAGCCATTAACACGCGTAAAAAATATTATTCAGATGGCGAAGACGCTATAATACTGCGTTTTATAACAGATAATCAATCCATGACTTACAAACACATTCATAAGCCAGTTGATGGCAAAAAAATTACCTTTAAAGAGGGTGTTATCCAAGTGCCAAACAAGCCAATTATTGGTTATATTGAAGGTGATGGTATTGGTGCGGATGTCTCACCAGTGATGAAAAAAGTCATTGATGCAGTCGTGGACAAAACCTACGATGGGCAAAGAGCCATTCAATGGATGGAAATCTACGCGGGTGAAAAAGCCAATGCATTATACGGCGAGTATCTACCACAAGAAACCCTTGATGCGATTCAAGCGCTTTCAGTAGCAATCAAAGGTCCACTAACCACACCTGTGGGCGGCGGTATGCGCTCACTCAATGTTGCGATTCGCCAAGAACTTGATTTGTTTATTTGTCAACGCCCCGTGCAATACTTTGTTGGCACGCCAACACCTGTTAAAGCACCTGAAAAAGTTGATATGGTGATTTTCAGAGAAAACTCTGAAGATATTTATGCAGGTATTGAATATCAAGCAGGCACAGAGGAGGTCAAAAAAGTCATCAACTTTTTGCAAAATGAAATGAGGACAACCAAGATTCGTTTTCCTCAAACTTCTGGCATTGGCATTAAGCCAGTTTCACAAGAAGGTACCCAGCGTTTAGTGCGTGCTGCTATTCAATATGCCATTGATAATGACAAAGATTCAGTAACTTTGGTGCATAAAGGTAACATTATGAAATTCACTGAAGGGGGTTTCAGAGATTGGGGTTATCAGCTTGCACAAGACGAGTTCGGTGCTAAAGTTATCGGTGATGGGCCTTGGTGTGAATTTAGCAATCCAAACACGGGCTCAACTATCACTGTTAAAGATGTCATTGCCGATGCTTTCTTACAACAAATTCTACTGCGCCCAGAAGAGTATTCAGTGATTGCCACGCTCAACTTAAATGGCGACTATATTTCAGATGCGCTAGCAGCGCAAGTAGGCGGTATTGGTATCGCACCAGGTGCTAACTTGTCAGATACCACCGCAGTATTTGAAGCCACACACGGCACAGCACCAAAATATGCGGGACAAAATAAAGTCAATCCAGGTTCAATTATTCTCTCAGCAGAGATGATGCTTAGACATATGGGTTGGACGGAGGCTGCAGATAATGTGTTGAGCGCTATGTCAAATGTGATTCAAAATAAAACAGTCACTTATGACTTAGAAAGATTAATGGACGGTGCTACTTTGTTATCTTGTTCTGAGTTCGGCGATGCGCTGATTGATTCTTTGTAAAGGTTTAATAAAAATACAAAAAAAAGACGCTTTTTAGCGTCTTTTTTTGTTTATTTATATTTTTTTAATACTATGAGGCCTTTGCATAAATAGGAACAATCATCAGAAACCCACTTTTCACCCACTTGGCGATTTTTTAAACCCAGCCTTAGCCCTGCTAGGACAAGGTTTAAAGAAATCACCAATTGGGCAAAAATTGGATTTTGCTAATCATCCCTATTTATGCAAAGGTCTCACTATAAACCTTACTCTACAAGCATTTATATAATTTATTTAAAATTAATATTAGAATATTATTGACTTCTAATATAGTTACAGTATAATACGCACTTATCAGGAAAATCCTGAGACAAAGCACGCCAATAAAGGCATGTTAATATTATATGAGAAATATTATGAAAAAAATTATCGCAATCGCTACTTTAGTAGCAGCTACATCAGCTTCAGCTGGTTTCTTTAACAATGGCAATGGTTACAATAGCAGCAATAACAACAACTGGGGTCCTTTCGACGGTGGTTCTAACTTCGGTCCTATGAACTCTGGTTCAAACTGGGGTCCTTTCAATGGTGGTAACAACTGGGGTCCTTTCAACGGTGGTTCTAACGCTGGTCCTTTCAACGGTGGTTCAAACTGGGGTCCATTCAAGAACAAAAACAACTGGTTAAACGACACAGACTTCGGCATGAACTTTAACACTAAGAACAAGACTGACAACGCTGTTTCAGGTTCTGCTGATGGTAATGCTACTGGTAGAGCTGATGCTACTGCTAAAGGTCAAGCTGATGCCTATGCCAAAGGTCAAGCTGATGCTTTCGTTAAAGCACAAGCGGACGCTTATGCTAAAGGTTACGCAGATGCAATCGCTAAAAGCCAAACTGTTAAGTAGTTAGTGCTTGTTGGCTGATTGAATCAGCATAGCAATAAAACCACTCTTCGGGGTGGTTTTTTATCGTCTGTAAAAAAAACTTAAAATTATCACTCTGATTTTAATTATTTTTTTTAAAGACACTTAATTAAGCCCACTTTTTATTGCTAAAGTTTATAAAAATAAGCAACTATAAAATCGAATTTCTATTATAATATCACGCTTATTCCTCGATAGCTCAGTTGGTAGAGCAATGGACTGTTAATCCATTTGTCGCTGGTTCGAGCCCAGCTCGAGGAGCCAAATTCATAAATTATAGTTAAAATGATTTTTAATTATAATTTATATCTTTGCTTAATTTGTGAAATTTTTTAATTAATTTAAGAATTTTATGATGAAAATAAGTAAAAAAATAGCGTTTAAAAGATACTGCAATCATATTGTAGGTCTTTTTTCGTCTATTAAAGTTGTTGTAACTAAAGGAAAGTTACCCCTATCAACAATTGGTTACCCCTATCAACAATTGGTTACCATTCTTACTAAAAAAACAGAGGCAGGAATTTTAAAAACCTTTATTGCAATAGCATTTAAAAAAATAAGTTACCCTTTATCAACAATAAGTTACCCCTATCAACAATTAGTTACCCTGTCATCTACAATTAGTTACCCTTTATTAGCATCACACTCAACTGGCTACACTTCATCCGTAACTGGCTACACCTAT
>NZ_FQTR01000033.1 GCF_900128535.1 bacterium endosymbiont of Bathymodiolus sp. 5 South
AAGTTTTGCCAACTTGGTGATTTTATGAAATATAGTCATAGCAAAGCTATGGCTGTGTTTTATAAAATTGTCAAGTTGGTGAAAAATGGCGTTTTGATGATTATTCATATTTATGCAAAGATCTCATTATACGGGATTATCAACATCAATAAATTGATGCTTAATATTAAATTTATCACTGAGATGTTGACATAAAGCTTGTATGCCATAGCGCTCTGTTGCATGATGTCCTGCCGAAATAAAGGCAATGTCATTTTCTTTGGCAATCGCTGGGATTTGCTCGGATACTTCCCCTGTGATAAAACAATCTGCATTAATGTTGATGGCGTGTTCAATATAGCTTTGTGCCCCGCCTGTGCACCATGCAATACGATTTAATGGTTTGTCATAACCACCAAAGACTAAAGGCGCTCGGTTAAGTGCTTGTTCAATGGTATTAGAGAGTTGCGATAATGTCGTATCAACTTCTCCTTGCCAAACTAAGGTATCGCCAATTGGCTCAAGATTTTTTATACCAAAACGCTGTGCAAGTTGGATATTGTTACCCACTGTTGGATGAGCATCAAGTGGCAAGTGATAGGCGAATAAGTTGATATCGTTGTCTAATAGGGCTTTAATACGATTTTTTTTGATACCAATAATTTCAGCCGCCTCATTCTTCCAAAAAAATCCATGATGGACAAATAGTGCATCGGTTTTTTCATCAATCGCTGCATCAATTAAGTCTTGATTAGCGCTTACGCCTGAGATGATTTTCTTAATATCGGATTTGCCTTGTATTTGTAAGCCATTCGGGCAGTAATCGGTAAACTTATCTACTTGCAAATATTGATGACAATACTTTGCCAATGTTGTTTGATTAACCATAATTAATGATAAAACGCCTCCACAATACTGATAAATTGCTGATTTTGCTCATCACTACCGACTGTAACACGCAGGCAATCAGTGAGTTTGGGTGCACTACTCAAGTTTTTAATCAGTACGCCTTTTTGCTTGAGTGTTGCAAACAGTTTATTAGCATTTGGTGCTTTAAATAAAATAAAATTGGCTTGTGATGGATAGACTTTCAGTGCAGTAATGGCACTCAGTGTGACAGATAATTTAGTGCGCTCGCTGAGGATGATTTGGGCATTTTTGTTAATTTCCTCTTTTTCTCGTAATAGAAAATTTGCACTGACTTGCGTCAGTATATTGATGTTGTAAGGCAGTCTTAGTTTGTCTAATTGTGCGACCGTGTCCTGTGCGCCAATCAGTA
Organism: bacterium endosymbiont of Bathymodiolus sp. 5 South; assembly: GCF_900128535.1. GTDB lineage: Bacteria > Pseudomonadota > Gammaproteobacteria > PS1 > Pseudothioglobaceae > Thiodubiliella. Next base: position 1,259 of record NZ_FQTR01000033.1, read on the forward strand.
AACCTAGGCGAAGTCCAGCAAAACCAATTTTTGAGACTGTTCTAAGCAACACTAAATTGGGATATTTTTTAATATCGTCTAAGAAACTGTCATTAGCATAAGCATAATAAGCCTCGTCTAATACAACCAAAGCATCACTTGCAATGATAATTTCCTCAATAACAGCTCTATCAAATGTATTGCCCGTTGGGTTATTTGGATAAGCAATAAAAATTAATTTTGGTTGATGGGTTTCAATTGAGTGTAGCATTGCGTTTAAGTCAATTTCAAAATCATCATTCAAATCAACGCCTTGATAATTCAAGCGGGTGAATTTTGCAATCATCCCGTACATCACAAAACTTGGCTCAACACTTAAAATAGTATCGCTTGTATCGCACGCTAAGGCCAATAATTGAATCAGTTCATCAGAGCCATTGCCTAATAGCACACCAAACTCGTTAGGTATACCCATCAACTCGCGCAAAGTTTGCTGTAATTCTATCGCACTTGGGTTTGGGTAACGATTTAGCTCACTATCTGCCAAATAGGCTAAATATTGCCCGATTAACTCATCAGGCAAAGGAAATGGAGATTCCATCGCATCCAGTTTGATCATATTATCAGACGCAGGCACATGATAAGCATTGATTGCTTGAATATCAGGGCGAAGCCAACTGTTGATAAAATTATTCATAATTTATATAGGAGTCTCACTTAAGTGCAACAATAATACCGATAATGCCGATCAAAGCCATAATAATAAAACGTCTCTTGCTTTTCCGGTCTTGATTGTCTTTGTCTTGTTGTTTATTGTCTTTGTCTTGTTGTTTGTTGGCAATAAGTGGCGCCGATTGTTCAAAAATAGCAACAATCTTAGATAATTTATCCAAATAAGGGTTTAATTTTTGGTAAAACTGTTCTCTATCTCGATAATTATTATTGTCTTCGCGCAATTGTTGTATGCTTTTATTAGCCTCATCTAGCATTGCCAGTTTCTCAGGATAATCTGTTACTACCTCAGTAGTAAAACCGCTGTCATTATATTTTTCTTTAAAATTTACTGCGCTCTCTATATAGTAAATCAATAGCGATTCATCTATATCGTAAATGGCTCTTTTAACATGATTAATTGCCCTAACTCTTTCTGCTTGAATCTCTTTCGCATCATCGCTCAGTAAAGAGCGAACAATATGATGACCTACATACCTAAGTTCGTTGATAGAGGGGATAAGCACCCCTTCCGAGGTGATTAGTTCAGCATTTTTTATTTTGGTTTCTGCTTGTTCAAATAAATCCAATAATATTTGGAGCTCGTCTCCCTTAGCCGGCATATTTTTTGCCAAAATTATAGTGCTTCAAGCGTTTGACTTTTTCGGTAATGTCTTGAGCGGTTTGATAGCGACCGCGTTGCAGGTTTATGCTACCTTTTGACAATTTGGCAACCAATTTTCTTTCAGATTTTTTGTTAAAAAGTGAGGTTATTTTCATTACTGATAATAAGTAATTAATATACTTATGTGTATATTTAAATATAAAATTTTAACATAAATTTTTATATTTTTAGAGACCTTTGCATAAATCTGAATAATCATCAGAAACCCACTTTTCACCCACTTGGCAATTTTTTAAACCCAGCCTTAGCTCTGCTAGGACAAGGTTTAAAGAAATCACCAATTGGGCAAAAATTGGATTTTGCTAATCATCCCTATTTATGCAAAGGTCTCTTTTAAAATAAGTTTTTATAATTTTAAAATACTTCTAAATGATGTATTACACCCACCCCACCCTCACCTTATCGTTAATATTTTTCACAAGTATACGATTAGGATGTAACTGCATTTTACCGATATTCTTAGCATTTAACAAAGTTTGATAAGTGTAATCTAATGCCTTCTTGCAAGCAATTTCAATATCGACACCTGAGGCGATTAAAGCACTGATTGCACTTGAAAGAGTACAGCCAGAGCCATGATAATTACCTGATAATTTATCGTAAGTATAACTTTTCACTAACTTAGCTTGGTGATACAAGCGATGCTCAATACTAACCTCCGACACATCAGTGGTGGTGAGTAGCACCCACTCACACGCTAGTTTTTCTATGGCTTTTTGCTCGTCTTTTTCGCCAGATAAGGCGTGTAATTCCGCCATATTTGGGGTGATAATTTTTACCAAAGGCAATAAGTCTTGTTTCAATGTGTCTATTGCTTGCGTTTGCAATAAAGTTTCTTCACTACTGGCTTTGATAATGGGGTCAAGCACAATGGTTTTATCTTGTACTAAATCGGCAATTACTCTAATTTGTTCGCTAGCACAAAGCAGGCCAATTTTAACCACCTTAAAATCAATATCTGCTTGTAGATGATGGAATTGTTTAGTAATCAACTCAACATCCACAACTTGAACTTCTGTAACTGATTGAGTATTTTGCACTGTCATTGTCGTTACAATCGGCAATGGTGTTAATCCAAACTGATTAATGGTTTCAATATCAGCACTGATGCCAGCGCCACCACAAGGGTCAAGCCCAGATAAAACTAAAACGGCGTCATTCAACCTTGCTTGCTTTTTTGATTAAGAAATCTACTACTTTTAACATTTCATAGTGTGAGCCAGCATGGGTGGCATCGGTCCAATATTTACCATTGACTACTATCGCAGGCACACCTTCAAGTTTATATTTAGGCGTATTTAACATAGATTTATTAATGTTGACCTTAACGCCAAATGAATTAAACGCCTTGGTAACTTTATCTTTGTCAATGCCAAAACTCGTAACCCAATTGACAAAATCAAATTTTTTATTCTTATTATTCTTATCATGAATGGCATCAAATAGTGGACCGTGAAGCTTATCCAACAAATCAAGATTCTCTAATACATAATAGAAAATTGCACCTCCTACCCATCTATCTGAAAATACAGCTGGCTGGCGTATAAATTCAGCATTATTTGGTAATTTCTTTAGCCAAGCGTTAAGTGTTGGTTCTAAACTATAACAATGCGGACAGTAATACGAAAATAACTCACGCACTTCAACTTTATCACCCGTAACAGTCTTAACGGGTTTGCCTAATACTATGTAATCTATTCCCGCCTCATAATCAGCATACGCAGAAGTGTTAAATGCAAACAATAAGATAACTAATATTTTTTTCATACTTTGTCCTTTTTATTTTCTAAGATTTGAATATTATACGACTTTAACGGGGTTGTAGTTGCAAGTAATTGCTGATAAGTTTTCTTTTCAAGTGGATGCACACTCTCTGGATTAAGTTGCGCCAATGGTGCTAGCACAAAATTGTATTGCAAAATATCATCTCTGGGTAAATTGTTTGCCTTATCAATCACCTCATCATACAACACCAAATCTAGGTCAATTTCCCTAGAAGAAAATTTTGGTTGAGATCTGTCCCTACCTTGGTTATTCTCAATTGTATGTAGCACGCTAAGCACATCAACAACGCTTAAATCTGTTGTCGCATTTACCCCCATATTATAAAAATCAGCGCCTTCAAACCCTATCGCATTACTTTCAAAAATATCGGAACACATGACATCAAAAAAATTGAGTCGTAGAGCTTCTAGTGCTTGAAAAATATTTTTCCTGCGGTTCTGATTTGAGCCAATATTAATGTGAATATGAGGCATGTGTATGATTATGAATAATTAGCACGACTACGCTCAATAATCACGCCCACGCCTTGTGCGCCAGTTACTGCTTCGCCTTTGTTAAGTGTGAGTTTTGCTTTTTCCACATCAAACTCTTCGATGATAATTTGCATGATTTTCTCTGCCAAAGTTTCTACCAATTGAAATTCACTACCTTGAACAAACTCAATCAGTCGTTTAGACACTGCCTTATAATCAAGTGTCTGGTCAATATGGTCGGTCTCACTGGCGGCTTTAATATCGGTAGACATCTCAATATCTAAGGTGATATCTTGACGGATCTCTCGCTCCCAATCGTAAATTCCGATTACGCAATCAATTTTTAATCCTTGAATAAAGACAATATCCATAGTATCATTTAGAGTCCTAATATTTTTTACAATAAGTGTACTATGTTACCTATTTTGATTATCGCTGGCTATCTAATCGGCTCACTTTCTAGTGCTATTTTAGTTTGTAAGGCTTTTGATTTACCCGATCCACGCACCCAAGGCTCCAACAATCCAGGTGCTACTAATGTTTTGCGTATTGGTGGCAAAAAAGCTGCCGCCATCACACTTATCGGTGATGGGCTTAAGGGCGTTATTCCTATATTGATAGCACGATATTTAGGTGCTGATTTATTAGCAATGACGCTGATTGTATTCGCATCCTTCTTAGGTCATGTTTACCCTATTTTCTTTGGCTTTAAAGGTGGCAAAGGCGTAGCAACCTTCTTAGGGGGCTTATTTGCCTTAAACTATTTAGTGGGATTAAGTTTTGCGCTGATTTGGGTTTTTGTTGCCAAAGTGCTAAAAATTTCTTCGCTATCTGCATTAATCGCTACTCTACTAACCCCTGTAATTTTTTACTTTTCAAGTGCCAAAGACCTTAATGCTACTTATGTTGTTATCTTAATATGTGTTTGGATATTTTATACCCACAGAAGCAATATTACCCGTATGCTATCCGGTGATGAAGGCAAGATTAAGTCCTGATATTTACACCTTTCTTGAGTAAAGCAAGCGACATCGTAACCAGTATGATGATCATGGCCAGTAACATTGAAAGTGATATTGTAAAATCAACAGTACTCACACCTAAAAGCCCCAACCTAAAACTATCAACCATATAATAAATGGGATTAAACTGACTGACACTCTGCCAAAATTCTGGCAGAATTTCAACGCTATAAAACATCCCGCCAAGATAAATCATCGGCATCAAAATAAAGGTTGGAACAATGGATATGTCGTCAAATGATTGCGCAAATACCGCATTAATAAAACCCGCCAAAGAGAACAAAATAGCTGTTAATAAAAAAGTCACTAAAGTAATTGGAATTGAATAAATCTCAAAATCAACAAAGAACGAAACTGTAAAAAACACCCCCATACCAACCACAAAACCACGCGCAACACCACCAGAAACATAGCCCAGTAAAATGACCCAATAGGGCACTGGCGAGACCAATATTTCTTCAATACTGTGGTTAAATTTCGCCAAAAAAAACGAGGCTACCGTATTTGCATATGAGTTCTGAATAACCGTCATCAAAATAACGCCTGGAATAATAAAATGCAAATAATCCACACCCTGCATCAAGCCAATGCGCTGCCCCATCAAACCACCAAAAATCAACAAATAAAGTAATGTTGTAATAATCGGCGGAAAAATCGTTTGCACCCAGATGCGGGAAAATCGCAAAATCTCTTTAATAACAATGGTTTTATAAGCAATCCACATACCTTATACCGCCGTGTTTGTTAAATGTAAAAACAGTATTTCCAAACGATTCTGCGTACTACGGATATGATCAACACTAATACCTTGCTTAGACAAACTTTGCAAAACATCGGTAATACTTGTGTTAGATTCTAATGTTACTTGCAAAGTGTAATCATCCAATCTTTCACAACTAAATTGCGTTTGCTTAATACGCTCTGGCAACACACTTAAACTTTCTAAAATCAAAACTTGATGCGATACCTTGGCTAACAATTTCTTCATACTGGTTTGCTCAACCACCTTACCTTCATTAAGAATGGCAATATTGCGACACAAGGACTCCGCCTCTTCTAAATAATGTGTCGTTAAAATAATAGTCACACCCGAACGATTAAGCTCTTTTAAATACGACCACATAGAGCGACGAATCTCAACATCAACGCCTGCAGTCGGCTCATCTAAAATCAATATCTTTGGTTGGTGAACAAGCGCCCTTGCTAACATCAAGCGACGCTTCATACCACCTGATAAAGATTTAGCTATATCTGCGCGTTTATCCCAAAGTTGCATTTTTTTGAGTAGAATTTCTGTTTGAACTTTAGCGTCTGCACGAGAAATACCATAGTAACCTGCTTGATTGATCAGTATTTCTTCAATGGGTTCAAATGGATTAAAATTAAATTCTTGTGGCATCAAGCCAATCAAACGCTTAATATCATTGGTATGGGTATTTTGATTAAGCCCCAATATTTGAATATCGCCCTGAGTTTTATTTAACAAGCCACAAATAATACCAATAGCTGTAGTTTTACCCGCACCATTACTACCCAAAAGCGCAAAAAAATCCCCCTCTTCTACCGATAAATCAATAGCCTTTAAGGCATAAAAATTATTGGCATAAATTTTGGTAAGCGATTTAATTGAAAGTGCAGCTGACATAGGTAAACATTATCCGTTAGTTTTGATGATTTATGCGATAATTACACACTTTAAAAATTGCACATTTACTTATGTCTGAAATTAAAAATATACAATTACCTGATATTGGTGACTTTGATGAGGTTGAAGTTATTGAAATTTTAGTATCTGTTGGCGATACAATCAAAGCAGATGACAGCATAATAACGCTTGAAAGCGACAAAGCCTCTATGGAAATCCCAGCACCTTGGGCGGGTGTAGTTACTGAAATAAACATCGCCCTAGGCGATAAAATCAAACAAGGTGATGTGCTTTTAGCCCTTCAAACTGAAGAAGACAGCGTTGCTACAAGTGAAGAATCAATCGCAGAAGTCATCAATACTGAACCAAAAATCATACCTGTGATGGTGCCAGATATTGGTGACTTTGATGAAGTTGAAGTGATTGAAGTTTTGGTTAATGCAGGTGATGAGTTATCAGCAGAAGACAGCATAATCACTTTAGAAAGCGACAAAGCCTCTATGGAAATCCCAACGCCAGTTGCAGGAAAAGTGATTGATATTAATGTCACATTAGGCGACAAAATTAAACTGGGTGATTTAATTCTTAATATTGAAAACACTGCTGTTAAGACACCCAAAAAAGAAACGCCAACCACAGCAGTTTCTGCACCAATATTCACGCCCACACCAAAAACAACCACGACACTCACACCAGCGCCACAAACCCTAGACCCATCAATATCAACAACACCTAGGGGCACCTCTCATGCCTCCCCTTCTATTCGCAAATTGGCACGAGAGTTAGGCGTTGATTTATCCAATGTCACTGGCACAGGGCAAAAAGGCAGAGTACTAGATACCGACCTTAAAGGCTATGTGAAGCAAATGATGACATCAGGTGGCATGGGTAGTGCACTACCTAAAACGCCAAACATTGATTTTTCTAAATTTGGTGAAACACAAACATTAGCATTATCCAGAATTAACAAACTCTCAGGCAAACACCTAACTGCCTGCTGGCTCAATATTCCACATGTGACACAGTTTGACGAAGTCAATATTAACAAAATGGAGTCCTACCGACAAGCGCAAAAAGCCCAAGGTATCAAACTAACGCCATTGGTATTTATTATGAAAGCAGTGATTCAAGCGCTTCAATCTTATCCTCGTTTTAATGCCTCATTGGATGAATCGGGTGAAAATTTAATCATCAAAAAATACTTTAATCTAGGCATCGCTATGGATACACCAAATGGCTTGGTGGTACCTGTCATCAAAGATGTTGAACAAAAATCCTTAATAGAACTTGCCACAGAATTGGCACAGACTTCAGCCAAAGCGCGTGAGGGAAAACTCAGCCCTAAAGATATGCAGGGTGCAGGGTTTACTATCTCCAGTCTTGGTGGCATTGGTGGCACGCAATTTACACCCATTGTAAACGCACCAGAAGTTGCTATTTTAGGCGTGTCTCGTTCGGTTAATAAACCTGTTTGGAATGGCGAAGCATTCATCCCAGAATTAACGCTACCACTCGCCTTATCTTATGACCATCGCGTTATCGACGGCGCACAAGGTGGTCGCTTTATGGCAGAACTTAACCATATCTTAAACGAGGCAAATTATGATTAAAACCCAAGTTGTTGTTATTGGTTCTGGCCCTGGTGGCTATACCGCTGCTTTTCGTGCTGCTGATTTAGGCAAAAAAGTAACACTTATCGAGCGCTATGAAAGCTTAGGTGGTGTGTGCCTAAATGTAGGTTGTATCCCTTCAAAGGCGCTATTACATACGGCAGAAATTATCAATGAAGCTGCCGAGGCACAACATCTTGGCGTTACTTTTAACGAGCCAAAGATTGATATTGACGCTGTACGCAAAAATAAAGATGATATAGTTAGCAAGTTAACGAGCGGCATCAAAGCCCTAGCAAAAGCAAGAGGTGTACAGATCATTACTGGCTATGGTAGGTTTGTCTCCAATACACAAATCAAAATTGACGCTACTGATGAGGTTATTGAATTTGAACAGGCTATCATCGCTGCAGGCTCGCGTGTTACCAAAATCCCCGCCTTCCCATTTGATGACCCACGCGTCATGGACTCAACCGATGCGCTGGATTTAGAGCATGTACCAAAACGCTTGCTCATTGTTGGTGGTGGTATTATCGGTTTAGAAATGGCAACCGTGTATGAGGCTTTGGGCAGTGAAATTACCGTGGTTGAACGCTCAGACCAACTCATCGCAGCAGCAGACAAAGACATTGTTAACCCACTATTCAAACGCATTAAAAAACAATATGCCAATATTTTCTTAAGCACCGAAGTTACCAGTATGGACGCACAAGAAGAGGGTATTCAAGTCGGCTTTAAAGGCAAAGGTGCACCAGAGTTTGATAGCTTTGATAAAGTCTTAGTCTCTATCGGGCGCACGCCTAATGGCAAACTTATTGATTGTGAAAAAGCCGGTGTGAATGTTGATGATTGGGGATTTATCAAGGTTGACAAGCAAATGAAAACCAATGTTACAAATATCTATGCCATTGGTGATATTGTCGGTCAACCGATGTTAGCCCACAAAGGCGTGCATGAAGCCAAAGTTGCTGCTGAAGTTATCTGCGGACACAAATCAGGTTTTGATGCACTCGCCATCCCATCCGTTGCCTACACCGACCCAGAAGTCGCTTGGACTGGCAAAACGGAAAAAGACCTCAAAGCCGAAGGCATAGAATACGAAGTAGGTAAATTCCCTTGGGCAGCCTCAGGCAGAAGCCTAAGTATCGGTAGAAGCGAAGGCGTATCAAAAGCCTTATTTGACAAACATACACATCGACTTTTAGGCATGGGCATCTGCGGCACCAATGCCGGTGAGCTCATCGCCGAGCCCACCCTCGCCATTGAAATGGGCTGTGATATGAGTGACATCGCCCTCACCATCCACGCCCACCCAACGCTGTCTGAGACCACTGCTTTTGCTGTTGAAATGGCAGAAGGCACGATTACGGATTTACTGCCGCCGAAGAAAAGATAGCAATGGCTGAAAAAACCACAAGGGTGCTACAACTGGTCACAAATTGTGATCAGTTGAAAATGATAAAAAATTTAATTACAGACTTATTGCCATTTAAAAACACTAAACTTACTTATGGCAAAAATTAAAGACCTCCCTAAAGTTGACCGACCACGAGAAAAATTACTCAAAAAAGGTTCTAACGCCCTATCTAAGACAGACCTTCTAGCCATCTTACTTGGTAGCGGCATTAAAGGTATCAATGTTCAAACCTTAGCCAAAACTATTATTACCAAATTTAATAAGGATTTTCTCAATATCACTATTGATGATTTATTAACAGTTAAAGGCATTGGACAAGCTAAAGCCTTGCAAGTTTATAGTGCAGTTGCCTTAATAAAGCGTTTTTACCAAGAACAAAACAACACTGATTTAATCATCAACAATGTACAAAATGTGTTGACACTTGCTTTTGATATTAGAGACAAGAAAAAAGAACATTTAATTTGCCTACACCTTGACAGTCGCAATGCACTAATTAAAAAAGAAACCTTGAGTATTGGCTTGTTAGACAAAAGTTTAATCCACCCAAGAGAGATTTTTTCCAGTGCTTTAGAAAATAAAGCCGCCAATATAATTCTTATTCATAACCACCCTAGTGGCGACCCAACCCCTAGTAAACAAGATAAACAAGTTGCCAAAAATATCGGCAAAGCAGGACAAATAATGGGTGTCGCATTATTGGATTTTGTCATCATAGCCAAAAACGGACACAATAGTTTTTACCAAGCACTAAAACATGACAAAAGCCTTGACTATGTAGCAGATGGCTTTCAAATGGGGATATTTGATCAGTTTGAGACAGAGCAGTCTATTTATAAAAATGAGCCAAAATTTACCTTTATTGATTTATTCGCAGGTATCGGTGGCTTTCATTTAGCCGCTTCAAATTTAGGAGGAAAATGCGTTTTTGCCTCAGAATTTGATGAAAATGCTCGTAAAACTTATCAAGAAAATTTTTTAAAACATAATAAAGACTTGTTTTATTCAGGTAATTTTGCAGGGGATATTACCAAAGTAAATGAAAAAGATATTCCTGATTTTGACTTTTTATTTGCGGGTTTTCCTTGTCAGCCATTTTCTATCGCTGGATATAGACAAGGTTTTAAAGACAAAGACGGTAGGGGTAATTTATTTTTTGATATCGTTAGAATTTTAAAAGAAAAAAAACCAAAAGCATTTATTTTGGAAAATGTAAAAAATTTAAAAACTCATGACAAAGGCAATACAATTAAAGTTATTTATGATGAATTGCAAAAACTAGGTTACAAAATTACTGACAATGTCTTAAACGCCATGGAATATGGCAATACGCCTCAGAATAGAGAACGAATTTTTATTGTTGGTTTTCTGGAGCAGAAAGCATTTAATAATTTTTCTTTTCCAAGCAAAATAAAGCTTAAAAAAACTATCCATAGTTGCCTAGATAAAATAGTTGATGAAAAATATTACTACAATAATAAACCCTTATATAAAAAGTTAAAAAATGATGTGATAAAAAAAGATACTATTTATCAGTGGCGTAGAAAATATGTGCGAGAAAATAAAAGCAATGTTTGCCCAACATTAACAGCAAATATGGGAATGGGCGGACACAATGTTCCAATTATTTTAGATAATCAGGGAATTAGGAAACTAACACCCAAAGAATGTGCAAATTTTCAGGGTTATCCAAAAAAATACATTTTGCCGAATATAACAGATTCTAATTTATATAAACAATTTGGTAACTCTATCTGCATTCCTTTAGTGGAAAGAGTTGCAAATAATATAATTTTAGCCTTGGAAATCTAACCAAATGTTTTTAAAAAATCAACCACAAGATCAACAACAGCAATATCAACATTTTTTAAGAATAGTTGGCTCTTTATCAAATTTATATTCAGATTCAAAAACACCGTATCTTTATTATAGGATTGCTGAAAAATTATTCTGTAGAGCATTCAAAGCAGATGACTTATCTAGGGGAGATGTATCGGCAGATGCTAAAAAAGATAATATTGGTATAGGTTTAAAAACATTCTTAGCAAATAATAATAAAACCTTTCAAAAAGTTGCAGAGTTTAATGGCGATAGAAATTCGTATGTAAATTTAGGCAACACAAAACTTATTAGAAAAATTGCAGAATTAAGAAATACTAGGATTCATTTTACCGAACACATCCACCAAATACAGAGTTCTATTTACCATTGCGTTCTACGGGAAGAAGGAAAATTTAAAATATTTGAAAGCAATATGGATAAAATAGATATTGATAATATTCAAAATGTTAAACGAAAGAAAAATACAATTACATTTAATGATAATATCAATGATTACTCTTTTTCACTCTCAAAAAGCACTTTATTAAAAAGGTTTGATAGCACTAATTTTGATTTAGTTCTTGATGAATTTGATGTTGATGTCTTAAAAGACCCTTTATTAACTTTGCAAGAATGCTTTACTAAAAATGAAAGAGAATCAATATTTTTAACTGACGCTCAGATTGAGCAAACTATTTATTTGCCTTTGTATGGTAAAGGCATGAAGGTATTTGAAAGGAGTGGTCTTAATCAATGGAATGCAAGAGGTAGAAAGAGAAATGAAAGTGAAGTTTATATACCAATCCCTAAACTGATTCATGATAAGTTTCCTAATTTTTTTCCAGGCAGGCAACAGTCCTTTTCATTAAAACTTCCGAACGGGAAACAAATGCAAAGCAAAGTTTGCCAAGATGGTGAAAAAGCTTTGATGTCTTATTCTAATAAAGAGTTAGGAGAATGGATATTAAGGGATATTCTTGAGTTGCGAGAGGGGGAGCTTTTGACTTATGAAAAACTAGCATTATTAGGCGTCGATTCTGTCAGAATTGATAAAACTTCTAATTTAGAATTTGAAATAAATTTTTCCAAAATTGGCAGTTATGAAAACTTTAAAGAGTTATATTTAGACAATTAAAACAGCGCTATTACTTAAAAATGAGTTATAAACCCCTTATGTAGAACCCCATCATTATATCATTGGTTGCTAAAATCAGTGAAAAATTGGGCAATTGTCAGTATTAGATGAAAAATTGACAAAGTGACACTCAAGCCAGCAAAACAAACGCTACCTAATGCCTTATTTATAAGTTTAATATACCGTATTTATCATAATTTATTAAAAAAACCGTGAACAACTACTAAAAATATGGTTAAATTCACGATATTATTATAAAAAATCGTGAACTATGAACCAAAGTCAGCAAGAAAAAATCATAGATCTAAAAAAGCGTTATCATCGAGCGATTGATGGCAGACGCTCGACAGTTGATTTGATTGATAGTGCGGAAATATCAGAACATATTTATAACTCAAATGCGATTGAGAATTCAACTTTAAGTTTAGAAGAGACTGAAAAAATCTTACTTGAAATAGAATTAGACCGTTATGTTTCTCCGAGAGAGATATTTGAAGCAAAAAATTTAGAGCGAGTAATGCGTTATATCAATAAAAATACAGATAAAAATGTATTAAACGAATCAGTCATTTTATTATTACACCAAATGCTAATTAGTAATATTGATGATACCATTGCTGGCAGATTTAGACAAGACGGTGAATTGGTGCGCGTTGGTAGTCATATTGCGCCAATGCCAAGTGAGATTGATGAGCGTATGAAAGATATGCTGATTGAGTATCACACGACAGACACCCAAAATATTGTTACTCGTATTTCCACCCTACATTTAGCATTTGAACACACGCATCCGTTTGTTGATGGCAATGGTAGAATTGGTAGAGTTATTAATAACTACTTATTAATACGAGCAGGCTATGTGTCGATTAATATTAAGTTTATCAATCGAGCACAATATTATGATGCATTTTCTGAGTATGATTTGACTGGTAAAGTCAAAAAAATGGAGGAGATTGTATATAAGGCTTTATTAAATTCCTTTCACAAACGCTTGGCTTATTTGGCAGGCAAAAAAATTATTAAACTCGCTGATTATGCCAAAGCAGAAAAAATATCTTATTCTAATTTACTGAATAAAGCCAATCGGCAAACCATTGAAGCTTTTTTAGAAAAAAGCGTGTGGAAAATCGGAATTTAAAATAATATTCGAGAAACAATGATAAAAACATCAATAAAAATAACGCTTTTGTATTGATTGACAAAGGATATACTAGAGAAGATTCAGAATTAAAGATTGAAAACAGTTACCTTGATGATGAAAATGATGGCTTGATTTGGTATAAAAATACTTTGCGACCCAGTTTCAATTAAAAGAGACCTTTGCGTAAATAGGAATGATTAGCAAAATCCAATTTTTGCCCAATTGGTGATTTCTTTAAACCTTGTCCTAGCAGGGCTAAGGCTGGGTTTAAAAAATCGCCAAGTGGGTGAAAAGTGGGTTTCTGATGATTGTTCCTATTTATGCAAAGGTCTCTAACAAGAATGAAAACTAATATTATTTACAACGACGATTGTATAAAAATACTTAATTCAAAAATTGATGAAAAATCCATTGATTTGATTTTTGCTGATCCTCCTTATAATTTATCAGGAAATGGCTTAAAGTGGAAAGGCAATAAGACGGGCGGTGATTGGTATATGGTTGATGAGGCGTGGGATAAAATGACTGCACCAGAATTTTTAAAATTTACCCGCCAATGGATTGGGGCTTGTGACAAAGTTTTGAAGGATAAAGGGTCAATTTATATTGCTTGTAGTTATCATAATATTGGTGAATCTATGATGGTTTTAAAGCAATTGGGATATAAGATTAATAACATTATTACTTGGTATAAAACTAATGCTATGCCGAATATGACCAAACGCATTTTTACACATTCTACCGAGTTTGTTATTTGGGCAGTTAAAGACAGTGGTTGGGCTTTTAACTATGAAACTTTGAAAGAAATTAATCCCGAAAAGCAAAAAAATGGGGACTTGAAACAAATGCGAGACTTTTGGCAGATGCCATTAGTTCAAGGCAAAGAACGCATAAGAGGCAGTGATGGAAAAGCACTGCATCCAACTCAAAAACCTGAAGAGATGTTAAAAAGAATTATATTGGCAAGTTCTAACAAAGGTGATATTGTGCTTGACCCATTTTCAGGCAGTGGTACAACTGCTTATATTGCTAAAAAATATGAGAGGCAGTGGATTGGTATAGAGAAAGATAAAAATTATATTAAAATTTCGACAACTAGATTGCGGTAAATAAAAGCCTGAAATGAGTTATAAGCCCCCTTATGTAATCACTCCTATCATTGTATCACTGGTTGCTAAAATCAGTGAAAAATTAGGGCAGTTATCGGTATTAAAAACTCAGGAAAACAACCTATATTTACGCCGTATTAATCGCATTCGCACTATTCAAGGTTCGTTGGCAATTGAGGGGAATACTTTAACTGAAATGCAGATAACCGCAGTATTAGATGGCAAAGCGGTCATTGCACCACCGCGTGAAGTACAAGAGGTGCGTAATGCAATTAAAGCCTACGAAAAATTAACAAAGTGGCGCCCAACAAGTCAGCAAGATTTATTAGCTGCGCATCAAACCTTGATGCAGGGTTTGATTGATGATGTGGGGCAATATAGAAACACTGGTGTAGGTATCATAAAAGGCAAAAAAGTGATTCATATGGCACCCTCTGCTGAGCGCGTCAATGGATTGATGTTTGATTTATTTGATTGGTTGGCGTGCAGTGACGAACATCCACTCATTCTTAGCTCTATATTTCATTATGAATTTGCATTTATTCATCCATTTGCAGATGGCAATGGCAGAATGGGGCGTTTGTGGCAAACTTTAATATTAAGTCAGTGGCAAGATATTTTTAGTTATTTACCTGTTGAGAGTCTAATTTATGCACATCAAGATGACTATTATTTAGCATTACAACAAAGCACAAAACAAGCCAATTCGGCGCCCTTTATTGAGTTTATCTTACAGATGATTCTTGATAGTTGTAATGAGGATACCCCTCAAGTAACCCCTCAAGTAAAGCAATTAATTTCAATCATTAATGGCGAGATGAGCAAAGAAGAATTAATGTTTGCCTTATCGTTAAAAGATGCTAGAAATTTCCGTCAACGCTATTTGTTACCTGCAATATCTAATAACTTAATTGAAATGACGCAAGCAGACAAACCCAACAGCCCGACACAAAAATATCGATTGGTTTAATTATGAGAGACCTTTACATAAATATGAATAATCATCAAAACGCCATTTTTCACCAACTTGACAATTTTATAAAACACAGCCATAGCTTTGCTATGAC
>NZ_FQTR01000034.1 GCF_900128535.1 bacterium endosymbiont of Bathymodiolus sp. 5 South
CATATTTTGAGGGCACTGCATTAAACCCACTACACATACTTGCGAATTTGGTCACGCCCCAAACTGAGTCGTTGCCGCTGAAAATATCTTAGATTTTGTGTTTAATTGAGCGTGAATCTCTAGCCCGATAACTGTTTCCCGCTCCATATTTAACTCCTAATTAATACCCAGTAGACTTACTATTTTTCAAAGCCCAGCCATTCCACCGCTAACTTCTTCCAAATCATTGATCCTAGATTTTCAGTTCTTTTCTCTATAACTTCGTCACCCCAATCTTCTAAATTAGTTAATGACTCTAAATATGGGAAATGTTGAGATTGAACAAGAATTGATTCTGTGCTTTCCCCAAATTTAACCTTACTATTTTTTAAATGCTCTTTCTGCTCTTTTAGAGTTTTTGCAGATAAAGCCTTAAACATCAACTCTTTTTCTTTTAATTCTCGATTGCCTGCCGAACTATTAATACTTTTTGGCAATAAAGTAAGATTTCCCAGTGTATGTTTTCTTTCGTCACTCACGCCACTCCAATTATTTGTTTGCGGAGATATATGCTCTATTGATTGAAAAAATAAATAATCAAAACTTTTATTTAAAGTTTCAGATACTCCACTTCTAGCCTCTTCCACTAAGCCAGTACCTTGGTTGCTTGAAACAACACCATCAAATGCCGAGATAAGCATTAATTTACACACTTCCTTATTCTCAGTATAAATACCAATATTTTTAATTTTATCCAACCATGTTTCTTTAGAATAAATTTCGACGCCATCTGTTGCGCCCTTAAATAAAAAATATCTCAATGCTGTCTTTAGGTTTTTTAAACTAATATTGTTTTCATTCTTTTGCCTACAAAAGGGTAATATTGCTTCTTGTGCCTTCTCAATACCATCATTGCCCCTGACCCTAGGTTGCTCTACACCTTTAGACATTAACCCTCTATAGCAATTATCTATACCTGCAGTCCCTGTTCTCACGGATCTCCATAATACAAAAAATGCAGCAACAGTTTTAATTGCACCGACAAAATCATCAGCATTAGAATTGTCTAACAATGACTTACTATAAAATCTAGATAACAGTGCAATGGCAATAATATGTTTTTTTGCTAAGAATTGTAGGCAAGTTAGCGCTACTTTGTCATTTTTTAATTCATTTACAATAATTTCATCTGGATTATTGTTAGATAAATTCCAAATATTATAAAATTTACCAACAATAGCTAAATTTTTAACAAAGCCCTCTTTTGCTTCAATTTTTCTATATTCATCACGCAAGTATATTCTTTGCTCTCTTAACTTTTTAGACAATGCCTTGCCGTTTTCAGATAGAGAAAATGTTGTAATTAGTTGATTAGTAGATGCATCCCTTCTTTTTGGGTCAAGTTTTAAATAATCTTCTATTTGCTCCATATGTTTTTTAGATGAAGAACTAAAATACGCTTCTAAGCCGATATGCTCTACTACTTTAGGTTTAAAGGTTTCAAACGCCGTTAAAGGGTCTCCTGTTGTATTTAAAGAATCAAACATTTCAAAAGCATATTCTTCTTTTTTAGCGACAATATCAGCAACAAATACTCTTTGCAGGACAAATCGAAGAATGAGCAATAAAATAAATATTTCCTTCTGATCTTGGTTATTGGCGATATCCTTTTTTATCCCTCCCTCTCCATCTGCACCTGAAAATATAGACTCTTCTATGTCTAAAAGATGCGTTTTACCTATCATCGTTTTGTGAATATCTAATTTATCCTTCAGAAATTTAGCGATAGAACTCTTAAAAACACCTAAATTAGCATTAATTCCTTTATGACTCTCCCTATCTTTGTCTACATTATCAACAGAATAAACAAATGTTTTTCTTTTATTCTTATTGTTTGCAACAAAATTTATATACTCTTTTAATAATCTGGCTATTGGAGAATCGTATTTCTCTTGGTCATCATCTGTTGCCCACTGATCATCATAAGCCCTTATAATTTTAGGATAATCCCTAGACTTATTTAATCCATAATTTTTAGGAGATTTGTACATATTACTCACGAAAGTTAAAGTTTCCAATACTCGGCTTAATGCCTCCTCATTGTCTTTTGTTAACTTTTTTCTAATGGCATTATCAAGAGATATAATTAATAGCAACATGGTTGTTAATCTTTGTTGCCCATCAATAATAACCATAACTTTTGATGGAGTTTCACCTCTAACAATAGGGGCAATAGATTCATGCTTTATATCGTGCATGGTTATCACAGACCCCAAAAAAGTAATATAGTCTTCACTATTACCTAATTGCTCTAATCCATAAACAATATCCTCCCACATTCGGTTAATATCATCTTTCTTCCATGAATAAGGTCTTTGGTAAGCGGGAATATAAAAACATTTCTCCTGTTCATCGGCAAATAATTTTTTCATATTGACGGTGTCAACACTAAATACATTTTTTATATCCATAATATTCTTCCTTTTTTGTGGTTATCCTATAATAGCTTGTTCAATTTGCTGGAAAAATTCATTTCCATCTTTGGGTCTTACTGTTTTATCATTGTGCAGAGCGTTAAATATTGGTTCAAATAATTTTTCAGGTCCAGTCCAATCTGCTTTTCTTAACACTCCTGTTGGATGCATTCTATTAACGATCAACCAAAATATTGATGCTAATTGAAATACATCAGATGATTTACTGATATCGTCATTAATACCACAATTACGATTATTCGCTTCTGGAGACATCCAAAAAGCAGGCCCCACCTTCTCTCCATCTTTAGTAATTGAATCTTGCGCTGTATCGCTATCAAATTTACACAATCCATAATCACTCAACAACCATCTTCCATTGGAAATCAGAATGTTGTCTGGCTTAATGTCTCTATGAATAGCTTTTTCGTGCAAACACGCTAATGCTTTAGATAACCCTCTAAATTGAGCAAAATATTCTTCTTTAGTAAAAGATTCTTGATTTCTAAATTTTTCTGTTAAATTTTGTTGTGCAAGTTCCATAATAATGAATGGATGCCTCTCATGCTCACCACTACCTATATATTTGATTAAATGATCGTGTTTAATAATTTTGTTTAATTTAATTTCTTTTTTAAATCTATTGAGTCTATTGCCATTTACATGTCTTTGAAATTTAATTGCATATTCATTACCTGATGCCTCATCAATGCATTTATACACATCAGCATTACCACCATAACCAATATTCGCTTCAATCTTATAATCTACACTATCCACTTTTACCACTTCTGGAGGGTTAATCTTATTGCGCATCTTTTTCAAGGCAATTTCCACAAATAAATTTTGAATTAGTTAATTGGTAATTTGATTCTTGGTCATCCCAATAGAGCTTTGATTTGTACAGATATAATTCTCCATTTTCGTCTTCATAACTTAAATTGTCTTCACTCTCGCATTTACCACAATGAAAATATGATGGACAGCCGTATGCACCCATTGAACTTAGGTTAATATCTCTGCTCTGTATTACTTCAATCCAATCAATAGCAATATTACTTAATTGTTCATTACTTTCAACAGAAACATTGCTAACATATGTTCCAGATAAAATATTAAATAAGAAATTAACCCTCCATTCTCTGCTTGCTTTAGAATTTGCATCAGACAAACATCTGGTAGCATATTCTCTAAACAGGTCAATATTTGAATGGGGATCAGTATATTTATCCATAAATAATAAATCTGTTCTTAAATTTTCTAAATTTTTATTTCCAATATTATGTCCCAACCTTTTCAATTTACTTATTGCAAAAAATAAAGCATAAAAATCAGCTTTTTGCTTAAATCTTGTTTTACCAATAAATCCTTTAAATTTTAACTTTTCATGATAACAAGCTGTTATCGGCCCACTTTGCCCAGTGTGCTCTTTTTCGTTAAAAATTAAGTGTATATCTTTAAGTATTTCAATAAATTCCTTCTCTATTTTGTCTTTTTCTGTAATATTCCAATCAGCATAATCCTTATAAAAATCATCTAATGTATTTTTTTTATCTTGAATTCCGCCTATCAACCCTGCTAATAATTCAGACACATATTCAACATCACCAAATCTTCTTCTATTGGCAATAGTAAAAACTTTTGCTTTATCAAAAAAGGGGGTGCCTGCTAATTTGTTAGATAAATTTAAAAAATCCCCAGGAAAATCTGAGCGCCTCATTTCTTGTTTATTTAAAGCAAACACATATCTATTTACTCTAGAATATACTTCTCTTAATTGCTCATCTGATGCACCAATAATTTCGTTAAAATTTAACATATACCCAACAAATTCTCCTCTTGTATTGTCTGGCAATTCACTAAACTTGCAGCCTTGATATTCTCCTATATAAGGACTTTCTAGAGAAAATTCATCTCTCATAAAGGATAAAATTGCTGTAATTCTTTGCTGTCCATCTATCACTGAGAGATAAGGAGTGTCACCTTTAATTGTTTTTGATATAAATATCTTAGGCATTGGGATATTTTTCAAAATTGTGTCCATAAGCATAATTTGTGCTGACTTTCCCCATACACTTCTTCGCTGAAATGGAGGCTGTAATTCTAAACGATTAGAGTCGGAGGTGGTTTTGAGATGTGATATGTCATGATCTCTTGTGTTCCATCTAATATTTCCCATACTATCCTCATAAACTACAAATCAAGCAAGCTTGGTCTTCATCATCTTGCCCATCTTCTATTAAAATATCTTGCCAAGAGCGATTGTCTTTCTTCTTTGCAAGTTGTTCTTTTCTTTTTTTACTGTTTGCTAAAATTTCGTCTTTCCGTTCAACTAATTCTTCAAGTGTCATGCCTTGAATCCAAGTATAGCCCTTGCCACCCTCTTGCTTTTCCATTTCAACTGCTCGAGCAAATTCTTTAGGATGTCGTTCTGCTAGCCCCAACCACTCTTCTCTTCGTTGAAAAAAACAAAAGAAGCAACCTGAGCGACTACGCCATTCATAGTATTTTGGAATGCCCACCGTTTCTCTTAATAAATTAAAAATATCCTCTCTAACTAAACCGTCTTCAATAAAAGGAAAAACTGGTTTGATGTTTTTTTTATTGCTAATATAGCCTTCACGATTTTCATCGGCACGAATACCAATATAAGAAATACACTCATCATTACCAATAAATTCCTCAAAAGGCGCTAACTTCATATCTTTAGTACACCAACGCTGTTGTGGCGATGGCAACATCCCATCTTTCATTTTAAGATGATGAAAAAAATCTTTTCCTGTTTTTGTAGCCTGATCAAAGCCAAGTCTTTTTATTTTTCTGCCCAGATAAATCTCTAATTTATCCAAAAAAGTGTAAATTTCAGGCAATTCTACGCCTGTGTCAGTAAAAAAATATTCTATATCAGGCACTTTGTTTTTCTGTTTTAAATAAATAGCCAAGGCGGCACTATCTTTACCGCCAGAAATACCCAATACATGTCTTACTTTTTTAGCCATTTTTAACCCTCGCTACTTGAACTGATACACCTTTTAATATTTTGGTCGCTAATCTTATTTTGGCATCATTAGATAAAATATTGACACTTTCCATAATGGCTATTTCCTGAGGATCGGTTATTTCATCTTTCAAATGATAAGACCTAACTTTGCCTAAATTGATAATTAATTTTATATTTTCTGATAATTTTTGCTTAACTAAATCACTATCAATATCTGTCCACTCTTTGGGGTGTTTATTATTTATAGATATTAAAATACGCTCAAAATAATAATCTGAATTGGCAGAGTTTTCACCAATAACCTTAATAAATTTTGTTGTTTCTTCATCTGTAGAATAGGTTTGTAAATTTTGCCCGTATTCTACTAATTTGGTTTTTACTTTGCCTTTGGTTTGATCTAATTTTTCTGACAAAATTAATATTTGATTATTAATCATTTTGCTGTAAGCATTTTTAATTTCTTGTAATGATTGCTTAACCACATCTCCAAAACCCTTGGTGTTATTTTCATCAAAACCACATGCTTCTGGCAATTTTCTAAATAATAAGTCCTGAGGGCTTTTGTTATTTTTAAAGGCATCTCTTACTTTTTGTGCAACCTCAGAAATATTCTTAGTTTGCTTGGTATAAGGTGGAATATCCTTTATAAACATCGCCATTGCTTGAAATAATTTTGGTGCATTTGGTGCGCTTTTACCCTCTAGCAGACTGTTCTCATATTCTTGTAAGAATGATTGAGTAATTCCCTCTATTTTAAATTGTTGAAAGGTAAAAGTATCTGGGCGTTTTAAAAAGCGCTCTAAATGTTCAATTGTAAAATACGGCACATAAAAACGATCTTCGTAAACAGCAATTTCATCTTTATTGGATAAATAAACTGCAATATAAAAAATAGGCAATACTGGTTTTTTAATACCAAAAGGAGGTAAAGTCAAAGTTTCATCTAAAGTGGAAAAATTTTGTGCTTGATCTTTAGCGTTATTAAAAAAACCTTCTATTATTTTCCACACTTTCAAATAGTTAGTATCTGTAGGCGGTACAACCCCCCAAGTGCCCTTTACTTGCTTATGCATACCGCTACTTTCTAAGATAGCTTTATACATACTTTTTTCTGCAGGATAGGCTTCAATGCCTAAATCTCGTTGATCAGAATTATTTAATAATGCGATTAATAATTTTCTACGACCTGCATTCGCTTGAGCGGATGGGTTGTTTCTGTTAATAAGTTCATTTTTAATAATTGGCGTTTTGTCATAAATGCCTTCTAAAGTGCTAGAAATTAATTTTTGAATATCTCTTTTGTTATTTATAGACTTTTGATTCTGATTTTGATACCAGCAACAGTTCATAGGGTTTTCTACAATCTTATTAAGTTCATTAGTTGCTTTTCTTTCAGTATTGGCTAAATATAATTTAAACTCTCTTTGCACTACAGGGTCCTGTCGAACAACCGAGTTATGTATTCTTACATGCTCTAAAGCCGTTTGATTTTTAATAATCTGTTTAATTTGTTCGCTATTATTCAACAAAACACAAATATCTTGCTGAGAGAAGTATTGCACTAACTTAGTTTTAAAGGTTTCTGTATCTTTTAAAGTATCACTTAAACAAAAAATAATCCTTGGATTTATGGCTTGTTTATCTTGTCGCCTATATTCTGATACATTAATAAAAAGTGGTTCAAAATAAAATAAACTGTGTTTTTCAATAGAATATTTTTTTGCAACAAATGGCAGAAAAACTGAGGTTTCATTTAATTTATCTGCAACATTTAATGTGCACAATTGCACTTCTTGCTCGGCTAATTCGGCATTAATATCAAAATCACTGCCTTGCCACACGCGATATTCATTATTAAATTTTCGATAATAAACAATTGATTGTTTCTCAATATTTTCAATATTTGTTTCAAAAAGACTGTCGCACAACCTTAGTAATGATTTTGATGCTGGAATTTTGCTAATAACATTTAATAAACCAATGGTTTTAAGTAGGCTTACCTCTTCTATATTATTTGTTAAAAATCTCTCTATTGCACTATTCACTTCAACCGTTGTTCTTTGCACTTGTAAATCATTGGTTAATATTTGACCTGTTAAAAAATAATCAAAAATATCCTCTGGTAAAACAAAATCACCTACTGCCATTTTGTCTAATTTTGCAAGCAACGCTAGTGGCTCTGAACCACCCAAATAATTAAACAAGGTTCTTTCATTTTGCGCTACTTTCTGGCATAGAGTAGGCAGTAGAAGAGCTGTTATCGGATGTAATGGGTAGCAATTTTTAAATAAACGCTGCGCTGTTTTTGTGTCAAGTGAAACAGGTAATAATTGATTTTCTTTTAGAACTTTAACTGCATTTTTTATTTTAATTTGTATGGGCTTTAGTTGCGTTTGGCTAAGTTTATTTTGAAAAACCTGCCCCATAATATGCAAGGATTGAGTAACAGTCTCTACAAGTGATAAAACTTCATATCTTCCTTGTATTTTTGCCCATTCGTTTTTAAGTTTGGTATTTAAATTTTTGCCGTATTGCTCAAAAGACTGATGTAGCAAAACGAACAATAAAATGTTGTTGTTATAAGTTGCTTCTGCAAGTATTTGTAATAAAAAAATATCATTACTTTCATGTCGAGCTGAATATTCTAAAAATTTACCCAGTTCATCAATAACAATGAGTAGCCCTTTGCCGTCATTATCTTGAATATTATTTTGAATATTAACAACTAAATTACTAATTTTGATCAATGATGCGTTGCCATCAGATAGTAACTCGTCAATCATCGTCAGGCTTTTGTCGTCTGTTATATTTGATACTGCAAAATAATTAATGACGCTTGTTTTTAATGTCTTTAAAAATACTGTAATAAGCGAATCTGGGCTACCTGTAATTAGCACTTCACAATAACCGTTAGAACCCTTTAAATGCTTACTAATATTAGTTGCAACATTAGCATTTTCTATGCGTAATTTTTTACACGCTAATTTGCCAAGTGTTGCTTTTGGGTTGCTAAGTAAATGACTTAAGTACAGAGCAAATGATGATTTTCCTGAGCCGTAAGAACCAATCAACGACCATGCTTTATTAGTATTAGAACCTTTCTGTGAGTTAATAATATTTTGAATATTTTGCATTGCTGTTGAAGTTAAAACATAACTTTCTAGCAATTCTTTAGCTGATTTATCTCTATCTAAATTAATGGACTTAGCTAATGTCGTCTTAACAGCAATTAATTTGTTAAGTTGCATAATATTTTTTTAGATATTCGTAAGTATCGGTAGTAATACTTTTATGTAGTTGAAAAACACCAGCATCTTCTCTTAAGTGGTAATCATTATATTTTTGTGTTATTTTTTCTAAAATAGCAATCAGTTCATCTTCTCTTATTTTTAAAGCAGGTGCAAATGCATTGTCTCCATACATTAAATTTTGCACAGAAACAGTTTTATCATTCCTAAACCTTTCGTTGATATTATGAGTAACTACTTCAATTGGTATGTTTTTAGAACCAAAGGAAAAATGATATTTTCCATCAAAATATTGAATTAAACCCAACAAAGATAAAGGGGATTCTAACATATCTTCTATTTGAGTTTTTTTCGATTTATGTGGTGCATACATTCTTAAAATTACCTGAATATCCATTTTTAAGGTTTTTTCTGACCCCTTCCAATTATTTTCACTTGCATAAGATAAAAAAGCATTTCCTGCTTCTTCAGCACTAAACTCATTTTGATGAAAATGGTTAAATAACCAATAAACTGAGGTTGCTAATTCTTTATTTTGAACAAGCGCTAAATGCAATAACCATAAAGAGGCATCATCTTCTAAATAAATATCTTTCTGATTTAAAAACTCACCAAATTCAGTGATTGAACCATTGTCTATAACTTTGGTTGCTGTTAACCAATAACGAATAGCGGCAACCATATTTTTACCGACACCCAAATTGACCGTTGCATCATCAGAGGTAAATACATCAGATATTTTGTGGGCTTTTTTAGCTTGTATCGCTTGAATACCTTTTGTTATCCAGCCATAACGAAGCTGAAAAGAGCCATGTCTACCAATTGTAAAGGTGTTGCTCATACATTTTTTTTAAAAAAGTTTTTTGTTGATTTTAACATTTATTATGCTAAATTTAGCATAATAATTATGGGGTTTGAGCATGCCAGTCGGTTTGTTGTTGAAACTGGTGGGCAATGTTAAGAAGTTTGGATTCTGACCAGTAATTACCAATCATTTGCAGGCCGACGGGCATTTTTTGGGAGAGACCGGCGGGGATGCTCATGGCGGGGAGTCCGGCGAGGTTGGTGCTAAGGGTGTAGATATCGGCTAGATACATAGAGACAGGGTCTTTGAATGAACCTAAGTCAAATGCGGTGGTTGGGCTAACTGGACCCATAATGACATCAACTTTTTTAAAGGCTTCTTTAAAATCATTGCTAATCAGGTGTCTGGTTTTTTGGGCTTTAAGGTAATAGGCATCGTAATAGCCAGCAGATAGTGCATAAGTACCAATCATAATGCGGCGTTTGACTTCCTCGCCGAAGCCTTCGGTGCGAGAACGGAGATAGAGGTCTTCTAGGTCTGTTGGGTCGGTGCAGCGATGTCCGAAACGCACGCCATCCATTCTGGATAGGTTGGATGAGCATTCGCACGGGGCAACAATGTAGTAAGTGGGGATGGCGTATTTTGAGTTTGGTAATGAAATTTCTTTGACAACTGCGCCCAATGCCTCAAATTCTTTAACGGCTGCCATAATAGCCTTGGCAACACCATCATCTAAACCCTCAGCAAAAAACTCTTTGGGCAATCCAATGGTTAAGCCTTGGATTGAGTCGTTAAGATTTTGTGTGTAGTCTGGCACTTCTGTGTCAACGCTGGTTGAGTCTTTTTCATCAAATCCAGCAATGGCATTGAGTACGATGGCGCTGTCTTCAGCGGTTTTGGTTAATGGTCCTGCCTGATCAAGACTGGAGGCGTAGGCAATCATACCGTATCTTGAGACGCGCCCATAAGTTGGCTTGATCCCCGTAATGCCGCACAAACTGGCTGGCTGACGAATAGAGCCACCCGTGTCTGTGCCAGTGGCAAATGCACTAAGTCCGCCTGCAACAGCCACGGCCGAACCACCGGATGAGCCGCCTGGCACTTTGTTAGTATCCCATGGATTTTTTACCGCACCATAAAAGGAACTCTCATTACTCGAACCCATGGCAAATTCATCCATATTTGCCTTGCCTAACATCACCAAACCCGATTGATTGAGTTTGTGGCTCACGGTTGCATCGTAAGGGGCAATAAAATTATCCAACATCTTAGAGGCAGCGGAGGTTTTGACGCCATGGGTGCAAAAGATATCTTTGTGTGCATAAGGAATGCCTGTGAGTGTAGTGGATTGACTACTGGCAATATGCTGGTCAGCGACTTGCGCTTGTTTAATTGCAATTTCATCGGTAATAGTAATGAATGCGTTTAAATCTGAGGCATTAATTCTGTCCAAGTAATGTTGGGTTAATTCAACAGAAGAAAATTCCTTATTCTTTAGCCCTTGCGCTAACTCGGCGATTGTTTTATCGTGAATATTCATATTACTCAATAACTGTGGGCACCAAATAATGTTGTTTGCCAATTTTGGGTGCAATTGATTGGAAAGACTTTGACTGGTCTTGTTCTGTCACTTTGTCTGCCCTAAGACGCTGAGTCATATGTAGCGGATGCGCCATTGGTGTGATGTTATTTGTATCAATTTGACCGAGTTGTGTTGCCAACTCTAAAATGGCGTTTAAGTCCTTGATGGTTTCGTGTTTTGTATTCTCGTCAATAATTAATTTGGCAAGATTGGTAATTTGTTTAAGTTCAGTATCACTAATCATATCAAAAAATTATAAAAATGGAACGGAATCAAACACACGCATTGGTTTAGAAAAAGATGATCTTAATTGTGAGATGTCTTTTTGCATCCACAACATAGATTTTTGCATGCCAATCATATTGTTATTCATTTCTTGCATATTTGCCAACATTGGTTTTAATACACTCATCTTAGTGTTGATTTGACTCATGTCTTTAGAAATATCATCCAGACGGTTTAATTTAACAGCAATCGTTGTCATGTTCTTACTCATTAATGACATATTTTGATCCATGTTATTAACGGATTGATTCATTCTGGCAACATTTTTAGACAATTGATCAATGCTACGAACCATTGAAGACATATTCTTACCCATATTTGGATCCATTGATTGGGCAAGTTTGGTCATGTCTTGAGTGATGGAATAAATAATCAAAAAACCACCAAATGCCAGCAAACCAAAAACAATTAATGACGGCATAAAAAAGCGTTCAAATTTGGAGTCTGTGCGCTTGTCTGCGTGCTCTTCCACACTTTCCAGCATTTTCTCCAAGTCAGAAATACTGGTGCTGATCATGACATCATCGTCGTTAATGGCGTCACTCTTAATGTCTTTATTTTCTTTATCGCTCATAAAAAATCCTTAATTGTTTGCTTTAAATTATGTTGTTGGTAATCGTTACTAATGAAGGCTTGTCCCATTTTTTTCATCAAAACAAGACGAACCTCCCCACCAATGGCTTTCTTATCAACGCTCATTGCATCTATAAAATCTTGGTAGTCTATTTTACTGCTGATAGTTATAGGTAGATTGACTTTTTGCAATAAATACTCAATTTGTTGCACCTCTTTATCGGTGATAAAGCCTTCTAATGCCGACAACTTGGCTGCCATTAGCATACCCACGGCAACTGCTTCTCCGTGCAGATAAACACCATAGCCCAATGTATTTTCAATCGCATGCCCAAAGGTATGCCCTAAATTGAGTAGTGCGCGTTTGCCAGCTTCCAATTCATCCTGCGTGACAATATCAGCTTTATCAGAGCAAGATTGAAGCACAACCTCAATGATTAAATCTTTATCTCTAGCCATTAAGCCGCCTATCTCATTGTGCAGATAAGTGAAAAAATCCGCATTACCTAATAAGCCATACTTGATGACTTCAGCCAATCCTGCTGAGTATTGTTGGTTGTCCAAAGTGTCCAAGGTATCAACATCAATCACCACGCATTTTGGCTGATAAAAACTGCCTATCATATTCTTACCCAATGCGTGATTTACCCCTGTCTTACCGCCCACACTGGAATCAACTTGTGAGAGTAAAGTGGTTGGAATTTGGATAAAATTAACGCCGCGCTGATAGCTTGCTGCTGCAAAACCAGTCATATCCCCTACAACACCACCACCCAAGGCAATTAAAGTGCAAGAACGATCAAAACGCACCTCTAATAACGCTGTAAATATTGTATTAACGGTGTCTAGCGTTTTATACTGCTCACCATCGGGCAAAATAACCTCAGCCACTGTAAAAGCAGAAAGTAAGGCCCTTACCTTAGCAAGATAAAGTGGTGCAACAGTTGTGTTAGTCACAATCATGACTTGCTTGCCAAGAATGTGCTTGGAAAGTAAGGCTTTTTGGTTGAGTAAATTTTGCCCAATATAAATTGGGTAAGATTTTTCGCCTAAATCAAGATTAAGTGTTTTCATTATTCATTGAGACTTTTGCATAAGTAGGAATGATTAGCAAAATGACAAGTTTTGCCGAATTGGTGATTTTATGAAATATAGTCATAGCAAAGCTATGGCTGTGTTTCATAAAATTGTCAAGTTGGTGAAAAATGGCGTTTTGATGATTATTCATATTTATGCAAAGGCCTTCATTATGCATATTTTCTTTCTTCGCCATCGCCCGTAACATTTTCCACGCAACGACTACAAAGTTCAGAGTGCTCGTTATTGCTACCAATGTCTTCACGATGATGCCAACAGCGCACGCATTTCTCGCTCTCAGATTGAGTAACTTTGATAAACACACCCGCACCTGCTTCAACACAAGCATCATTTTTTTTGCTGATTGGATGAATTCTAGCATAAGAAGTAATAAAGACAAAGCGCAATTCATCGCCTAATTTTTCTAGCAATTTATAGGTGTTGTCATCACAATAAATATCCACTTCAGCATCCAATGATGAGCCAATGATTTTATCATGACGCATCTGCTCCATTTGTTTACGAATAAATGGATTAATAGCACGCGCAGTGTCAATCGCCTTGTTGCTATAACTTGCATCAAGCACTTGATACCATTCTTGCAAGAAAATACTGTCATTTTTTTCATCTGGCATACTCTGCCAAATCTCTTCTGCTGTGAATGACAATACTGGCGCCAACCAACGCACCATTGTTTCTAAAATATGATTAAGTGCTGTTTGCGCACTGCGTCTAGCAATTGAGTTTTCCTGTGTGGTGTATTGTCTATCCTTGATAACATCCAAATAAAAACCACCTAAGTCATTGCTACAAAAATTTAAGATTAACTGTATCACTTGATGGAAATTATAGTGCTCATACGCTTGCAAAATTTGAATTTGCAAGTTGGCAGTTTTTGACATTATCCATTTGTCTAAATCTAGGATTTTATCTTCATTAAGTTGGTGTGTTTTGGGATTAAATCCAGCGGTATTTGCCAATATAAAGCGCATGGTGTTACGAATGCGGCGATAAGAATCTGCACTGCGTTTTAAGATCTCATCGCTCACCGTCATCTCGCCAGTATAGTCTGATCCTGCAATCCACAAGCGCAGGATATCTGCACCGAGATTATTCACCACCTTTTGTGGGCTCATCACATTGCCAAGCGATTTAGACATTTTCTTGCCGTCTTTATCAACCGTGAAGCCGTGTGTTAATACTTGCTTATAAGGTGCTTTGCCATTGATGGCAACTGATGAAATTAACGAAGATTGGAACCAACCACGATGCTGGTCTGAGCCTTCAAGATATAAATCTGCTACATCAGACAACTCGTCTCTTTGTTTTAAAACTGCAAAATGCGAAACCCCTGAATCAAACCACACATCTAGTGTATCGGTAGTTTTATCGTAGTCTTTAGCATCGGCACCTAAGAAATCTTCAATATCAGCTTCAAACCACGCCTCAATGCCATTCTTTTCAATTTTATCTGCCACTTTAATAAATAACGCTTGCGTATCTGGATGTAATTCACCCGTTTGCTTGTGTACAAATAGTGTCATCGGCACACCCCAAAAA
Organism: bacterium endosymbiont of Bathymodiolus sp. 5 South; assembly: GCF_900128535.1. Taxonomy (GTDB): domain Bacteria; phylum Pseudomonadota; class Gammaproteobacteria; order PS1; family Pseudothioglobaceae; genus Thiodubiliella. The sequence continues at coordinate 14,585 of NZ_FQTR01000034.1, forward strand.
CGCTGCCTAGAGATACACCAATCTGGACGATTACCAACCATCAGTTCAATGCGTTTTTTGCCCCAGTCAGGAATCCAATCAACTTTCAAAATTTCCCTATTCACTGCATCACGCAAGCCATTTTGTTGCATAGAAACAAACCACTGCGGCGTTGCACGAAAAATCACCGGCGCTTTATGGCGCCAACAATGCGGATAAGAATGTTGCAGGGGCTCATACTTAACCAGCGTATTTGTATTTTCTAAAATTTCAATAACACTGGCATTAGCCTTAAAAATAAACTGTCCAGCTAATAATTCTGTGTCTTCAAAAAACACGCCACGACTATCTACAGGACACTCAACAGGCAAGTCATATTGCAAACCAACCGCGTAGTCTTCTTGACCGTGCGCAGGCGCTGTGTGTACTGCACCTGTTCCTGCCTCAATAGTCACATGCTCGCCCAAAATCACCGGCACTTGCTTGTCATAGAATGGGTGTTGTACTTTTAAACCCTCAATCTCACTCCCTGAAAAAGTTTTCTCGCCAATAGTGGCACCCTGTATGTCGTAACGAGAAAGTGCATTTTCGGCTAAGGCTTGTGCCAACAATAAATATTCATTGCCCGTATCAACCAAGACATAGTCCAATTCAGAATGTAGTGCAACGGCTTCATTCGCAGGTAGTGTCCAAGGTGTAGTGGTCCAAATAACGATAGATACCGGCTTATCAACACCAAACAGTGTGTTGTCAATCAAAGTGAATTTAACATCAATCGCATCAGATTTCTTATCTTTGTATTCAACTTCCGCTTCAGCCAATGCTGAGCCACACTCAGTACACCAATGCACCGGTTTGTAACCTTTAGAAATATGATTATTCTCAACTATCTTACCTAATGCACGGACAATATTCGCCTCATAACCAAAGTCTTTGGTTAAATAAGGGTTATCCCAATCACCCAAAATACCCAAGCGTTGAAAATCTTGTTTTTGTTTATTGACTTGCGTATCGGCATATTTTCTGCACTCTGCTCTAAATGAATTGGCATCAATCTTATGCCCAACTTTGCCTTTTTTCTTTTCAACATTAAGCTCAATCGGCAACCCGTGGCAATCCCAACCTGGCACATATGGTGCGTCAAAACCCGACAAGGTTTTAGATTTAATAATAATATCTTTCAGTACTTTGTTAACAGCATGACCGATATGAATATCGCCATTTGCATACGGAGGACCGTCATGCAAAATAAACTTTGGCTTGCCTTTATTGCTCTTGCGAATTTGGGCATATAAGCCATCGTCTTGCCATTTTTTCAAAAATCCGCCTTCTCGATTAGCAAGATTGGCTTTCATTGCAAATTTGGTGAACGGTAAATTTAAACTAGATTTATAATCGGACATTAACGCTTAAAATAATTAAACTAAAAAAAATACCATTATACTAGAGAGGAATACCGAAACCTTAACAAAACCCTGCCCCAATCCAAAAATAAAAACCAAAAAAATGCACAAATCCCAACTGATATAATGATTTCAACAAAAAAACAGTTTCACCTATTAGGTGAATACCAAAGACAACCAAGCCCCTCATTAACCAACCAAACTTTATGCGTTTATGAACATTTTAAACTACAAACTTGATACAACTAACGAACTTTTAACTTCTCGCATTGGACTTATTACACCAGCACACACTATTCAAGTATTGGATTTATCAAAAACAATAGATCAACACTTCCCCGCATTGGGTAGTAATTGTG
>NZ_FQTR01000035.1 GCF_900128535.1 bacterium endosymbiont of Bathymodiolus sp. 5 South
CAACACCAAAGATTTAGCAACCACCCTAGGACATGAAACCAGCCATGCAATAGACAACCAAGACCCAAGTATCAACACCAACCCACAGAACAACGCAAGCAAAGCAGATAATGAAATCTACGCCCAAAACTATGGAGACGACTTTAGCGATTATGTTGAATTCGCCTCAGAAAACTATGGCGATGGCAGTTTAGCAGATACCAACAGTAACAACTTAGGCAACACACCAGCAGAAATACAGAGAAACCAAAAGCTTGTTAACAACAACAATCAGGATTATGCTGGGATTGATAAGAGCAAGGGGGGGATTTTTTACTTGTAAATCAGCAGATGAATTACGCAAGAGAAATGACAGAATGTGGTAAAAATGGATATAAATGTAAACATAACATTAGAAGAAAATATAAAAAGTTATATGATAAAAACAGACAAGAAAAACTTGCAGAAATCAAAAGAGAATTAAGCAAACCGCCTTTTTTACGCAACAAGTATAAAACTAAACGAGAATTTGAATCAGCGATTAATCTAGTTAATAATAGACCATTTAAGTACGAAATAAGAAAAATACCAGAGCAAAGTTTAGATGGGGTAGAGACAACAAGGACAGAGGAGTATGTGTCTGGGTTTGAGCAAAAGACTAAAAAAGATTTGAAGGCTGTTGGGGATTTTGGTCTTAGTGTTTATCCACCAACAGCACCATATTATAATGCGGCAAAATTTGGTATTGATGGTGTGAAAGATTATCAGAATGGTAATTTTGATAATACAAAAAGCAACATCATTGAGAGAATTATTCCAAAAGCCATAGAGAGAATAACAAAAGTAAAAAAAGAAATAACAGCGCCAATAATGGAGGTTATAAAATTAAAAAATGAGATTAAGAATGAATAAGATAATTGTGTTTATATTTAGCTTTTTATTCATTATAGTAATTCATTATAATTATTTATATAATTGTAATGATTTTGATTGTGTAATTACCAGTCTCATATTGCCTACTTTTTTTGCACTAAATAATATTGAAATTTTTAATTTTATAAAAGGCGGTAAGTTTGATATTTTGTTAGCCCCTCACTACAATACTGTAAAAAAAAATGTAAATAAAAAAATTAGACTACTATTCTTTTTTATATTAATATTGACAGATATAGGTATTTTAATACTTATTGTTAAAATAGGATTTTGACTAGTTGAGAAACAGTGGAAAAAAATGGGACGCTACCCTTTTATCGAAGGAAAAAGAAGGAAAAAAGGGCGCTATGAAGTTCCCCCATTTGACTGGACACCAAACTCTAATTGTACCCATTTTTTTCGTATCAATAATCTTTTTCGGGGTTTGGGGCAAAGCCCCAACTTGGAATTTATTCCAAGTCCTAACTTAAACCCTAATAAGAAAATTTAAATTGTTGTCTTAATTTGTTGGGGTTTTATAGTTTACAGAAAGAAATTTATTTGACTGCACTTAGAATTAGAATTATAATAATCTTCTTTTTAAATCAAAAGTTTCAATATGAAAAAAATATTAAGTTTCATTATAGCGTTGTTGATTGTTTGGGTTGGCAGTTTGTTGTATGCTGGTCATCAAACTGAAAAATTGATTAGTCAATATGTCAATCAAATAAACCAATTTTATCAACAATCTTACCCAGGCGTTGAGTTAGAGTTGAAAAAGTTTGATTCTAATTTCTTTGATGCAAAAGCACAATATGCTATTAAGATTAACATTCGTAAATTGACAGATAAATTAAGCCCTGGGTTGGATAAAGATGATGATTTTGTTGGATTTCTTGAGGATGCTTTTAAGACGCCTATTGTTATTAATCAAGATATACAATATGGACCTGTGTTTTTTGATGAGGGTTTAGAGTTTGCCATGGCAAAAATTAGTTTTCAAAGCACTCTGAGTAATTTGGTTAAGACGATGGCAAAAGAACTTTTGCCACGCTTTGAGGGCGATCAACAAAAAAACAAAGAACAATTAGATGTATTTATTTCAGGGTTAAATCAAGCTTTAGAAAAAGAAGTCGCCATAAATTTTGAATCTGTTTTACCTTTCTTCTCTAATAAAATGCACACAAGTGGTGCTATTGGCGAGATTAGCGTTAATGAAGGCGATACACTATTGACGATTGGTAAAATAACATTCAATGGTGTGGGGAATATGCAAGACCTTACTGGGTATGGCAACTTTAATATACCAAATATTATATTTAAACATAAAAATTTGCAGATTTTTGAGATGCAAGAATTATCAATTTCTTATAATGTCAATGAGTTTATTGATGCATTTAATTATTTTGGTGACCTTAAATTTGACGCTCAAAAAGTGAATATTGGTTCGTCAGCAGGTGAGGGCATTAGTCTTGCAGTTGCTTTTAATCTTAAATCAAGCAGAAACAATAAGCTGTCTGATTTGTCTGATGTAGAAATCAATACAACAGTTAAATTGTTAAAGTATCCAGAACAGGTTAAGGCAATGCCATTTGATTTACCAGAAACAGTGTCTGCATCTTGGTCACTAAAGGGTGTTAATAATACAAATTTTGCAGATACCATGCAAAAGTTTCAACAGTATCTTTCTACAATAGATGCAGACAACCCTAAGAAAACCCCAATTCATGTTATTAATGATATTGCTGCTGGTCTTGACAAATCTTTTGTAAAACAAGTGACTAGTTTTAATATTGATTTGGACATTACAACCGTTAAGCAGCCAAAAATTAACAACACATTGAATTTTCAACTTATTTATGATTTTGACAAAGGTGATCTTTTGGCAATGATAAATAATGGCGATCTAAAGAAAGCCGGTGAGTTTATAAAAGATAAAATTATTGTTAATTTGAAAGCTAAGGTGAGCGCTAAAATTTTGGAAACATTTAAACCAATGTTACAGGCGCAAATACAGCAAGGTATGGTGATAGAAAAAAATGGGTTTTATCAGACCAGTGCCAACTATCAAAATAAAAAATTAATGGTGAATGGTAAAGATATGAGTGCTATTGTGCAACAATTAATTTCTCCGCCATCACCAGTGCCAACAATAAAAGCAAGATAATTTATATTGGGGTAGTTAAAAGCTTTAAGGCAGCTTGAATGGGTTCAAGCACATTAGAGAGTTTTTTACGAATGGCAGAGCCAGCTAGACTATGGGCAGAAATTGTGCCCACGACTAATTGTTCGCTAGCACCGGCCAGCAATAATCTAGCTTTGATTTTTTCATTATCCAGACCCAACTGCTCTAAGACATTTTCTGCTTGAGTTTGACACTGCTCAATATCTGCGAGTCTTCGAACCATTGGATGCGACAGGTAAGTGCCTAATACTTCTAAGGTGCGATATAAAACATGTTCTTGGTTAATTTTTTTTAGAATGTGATTAATGGTTTGAAGCATAATTTGACCTTGTTCGCTATTGACACATTCTAACTCTTTAATATTACTATCTAATGCGATTGTATTGTTATTGTTGGGTAAATTGCCTTCCATTCTCTCAATAAAACCCACCAAAAAGGCAGTTTTTCTTTGTCCTTGTTTCCACAATCTGTCTTTTGCTGTTTGAGAGATTAAATTGTCTTGCAATAATAAGTTGGTAGTGTCAATCAGTTGTGTCGTATCGTTGGTAAATGGTAGGAATTCCAATAAATAATGCGCAATTTGTTGACCAACAGAATGCTTGGCGACAAAATCTCTGGTGAGTAGAAAGCGTCCAATTTCTGCTTGTTGGTCGGTATTGGTGGCACACCACCAAACTAAATCCAAGACTTCATCGTTTAAGTTTTGCGAATTTGCCACTGCGACCACGGCTTCAATATTGCCAATTTTTAATAATGATTTTAGGTTACTTGAGCCCACTTGACCCATTCTTGACCAACGCTTTAAATATGAAGGGTAACCACCCATAGAGCCTAGTATTTTGGAGACTAAAAGTTTTTGCACCGCTTGAATAGTTTTAGTGCTATCACCAGATGGATTGAGGGTGATGGTTTGTTCTTTTTTGTTTTCAGTTAAGCCAACGACCACCAACTTATAAATATCAATACGAATTGCCACACAAGTGGAAATGAGTACATTAAGTCGTAGAGTGTCTTCGGGTGTTAACATCGATTTTAAATCGTAGTTTTAGTATTGAAATATCGGTTAAGTTGTGAGAGTGATTGTGAGGCTAAAGCATCTTTAAAAATCACAACAGATTCTTTACCAACATTGATAATAATCAAAAAACGAGATTGGTATGCGGGATAAAACACCAAGGATTGTTGGATGGAGTGGTTGTTTTTTTCAATCGTTAATCTGTTCTTGTCTAAGACCATTTTAACAATAGAATTTGGGTGAGTAAGATTGACCGATTTTGGCAAAAAATACAACAACCATAGAGATAACAAGCCACTGAAAATAATGCTTAACCATAGAGTGTAAAAATAATACCAAGTCGCAAATAAACCCAAGCAATAAATAAAAACACTCAGAGTTAAATAAATTTTTGATGCTTGAATTTTGATGTCAATCTTGTTATGCATTATCACTCAATTCAAAACCTATTTCTCTAGCACGCTCAAAGGCAGTGCGCATAGCACGAGAGATTATTGTTTCAAAATTTTGCTCTTGAAAACTCTCAATTGCTGCTTGTGTGGTGCCATTTTTTGAGGTAACTTTGGCACGCAGTTCACGCACAGAATCAGTGCTTTGCTTTGACATTGTGCTCGCACCGAGCGCGGTTTGAATGCTGAGTTTTTCAGCGATTTGTTTGTCTAGTCCGAGTGCAACGCCAGCATTGGTCATTGATTCAATCATTAAAAAGAAATAAGCAGGACCACTGCCCGATAGCGCTGTTACCGCATCAAGCATTGTTTCTTCTTTGACCCAAAAGTATTCGCCAACTGAGCCAAGAATTTGTTCAGCCAATGTTTTTTGTTTATCGCTCACAGCATCATTAGCCACCATTCCAGTTGCACCTTTACCCACTAGTACAGGTGTATTTGGCATCGTGCGTACAATAGATATACCACCGCCTAGCCAAGCGTTGATATTATGACTTTTGACGCCAGCAGCGATAGAAATCATCAAAGGTCTGCGATGAGTGTGCGTTTTTATTTGTTTGCAAACACTTAACAATATTTGTGGTTTTACTGCCAGTACAACCACATCGCATTGCATGACCATTTGTGAGTTGTCGGTAAAAACTTCAACGCCAAATTCTAATTCTCGTTGCGATAATAGCGTTGTATCAGTGTCACTGAGTTTGATATTTGACGCCTCAAGTCCATTGTTAATCAAGCCAGAAATCAGCGCATACGCCATATTGCCTGCGCCAATAAAACCAATTGTTGTTGTCTTTTGCATTAAAATATCTCAAAACTTATTTAGTTGCATATTCTACTTAACAATACAGAAGGAAACATGAAAAAATTTAACCCAAAATTAATTATGATTGATGTTGATGGCACTTTAGTTGATAGTGTGCCAGATTTGGCTTATTGCGTTGATGAATTAATGGTAACAATGGGTAGAGAAAAATGGGGCGAGGCACAAGTACGCCACTGGGTCGGCAATGGTGTGCCAAAATTAGTAGAGCGTGCGCTTACAGGCGAGTTAGAAGGCAGGGTTAACAAAGATGATTACGGCAAAGCCTATCCGATTTTCTTGGATTTATATACCAAAAATACCTCAGGTCGTTCATCACTATATCCAGGCGTGAGAGAAGGTTTGGATTATATGAAAGCACAAGGCTACACCTTAGGTTGCGTGACTAACAAGGCGGAACAATTTACCCTACCAATTTTAAAAGACTTGGGTATTTTTGATGAGTTTGGCATTGTTATTTCTGGCGACACTTTAGCCAAGAAAAAACCAGACCCATTGCCACTCCTTCATGCTGCAAAATTCTTTGGCGTTAACCCGAAAGATGCAATGATGTTAGGCGATTCAATCAGTGATGTTAAGGCATCACGCGCGGCGGGTTTTGGGATTATTTGCATGTCTTATGGTTATAATCACGGTAATGATATTCGTGATACTAACCCTGATTTAGTGATTGATTCAATGGTTGAGCTTAAAGATTATCTATAATCTATCCGTATGGATATATTTGACCAACAACATATTTGGCATCCTTATGCCAAAGTCCCTAATCCAATAGTCGCGCATAAAGTGCAATCAGCCGATGGTGTTTGTCTGAATTTGGACAATGGCAAGCGTGTGATTGATGGTATGAGTTCGTGGTGGTCTGCGATTCATGGTTACAATCACCCTGTGTTGAATAAAGCCATCACCAAGCAATTGGCAAAAATGTCGCATGTGATGTTTGGTGGCTTGACGCATCAAAGTGCCATTGATTTGGCAAAAACCTTAGTGGCAATCACGCCTGATAATTTAACCAAAGTTTTTTTTACTGATTCAGGCTCAGTGGCTGTGGAGTCTGCACTAAAAATTGCGTTGCAATATTGGCATAATAAGGGTGAAAAAAACAAACAAAAATTTATTACCATACGCGCAGGTTATCATGGTGATACTTTTGGAGCAATGGGCATTTGTGACCCTGATAATGGGCTACACCAGTTATTTTGTGGTGTGTTACCACAACATTATTTTGTCAAAAGCCCATCAACGGTAACAATGGACGAAGCACTCAAAGATTTAGAAGCCACATTAAAACAACATTCTAACGCCATCGCTGCGATGATTTTAGAGCCTGTGGTACAAGGCGCAGGCGGTATGCTGTTTTACAATCCACAATATCTTAGCAAAGCAAAAGCATTGTGTGAGCAATACCAAGTGCTGTTTATTCTTGATGAAATTGCCACTGGTTTTGGCAGAACAGGTGAGTTGTTTGCGCTTGAGTATGTGAATCTTGAACCCGATATTTTATGTCTAGGCAAGGCGCTCACAGGCGGCTACATGAGTCTTGGCACGACCCTTACCAGTGATAAAATCTCAAGTACAGTTGGCACATTGATGCATGGGCCGACTTTTATGGCAAACCCACTCGCCTGTGCTGTGGCAAATGCCAGTATTGAGCTGCTACTCAACTCACCATGGCAGGACAATATTGCGCGTATTGAAAAACATTTTTATCGTGCATTATCACCACTCAAAGAAAACGACAAAGTGGCTGATGTGCGAATTTTAGGCGCTATCGGTGTGGTAGAAATGGTGGATGACATTGATGTTGAAAAAACCCAAAACCAACTGATTGAAAACGGCGTTTGGCTTAGACCCTATGGCAAACTACTCTACACCATGCCGCCATTTAACATTACGGATGATGAATTGTCGACAATCACTAATGCTATTAAAGCTGTCATTTAACCAATAGTGTTTATTCAATAGGGTCTATATCTAAATACCAACGCACTTTGTTTTTAAGGGTGAGTATTTTGGTGTGTTGGTTAAGAGTGGCGAGCATTTGGTGTAGGGATTTTCTATCAACGGATTGTAGATAGAGGTTGAAGTAGTAGTAGTCGGCTTTTTTCTCCATTACGGGCGTAACTGGACCCCAAATTTCTACTGAGTCCATCTTGATGCTTTTCAGTAGGTTAGCCATTTCTTGTAAAAAATCTTGTGCATTTTGTTTGACTTTAGCGTTTGCACAAATTAATGCTTGATGAGAAAAAGGTGGCATTTTTGCTTGCGCGCGTTGTTTGAGTAGCGTGCTGGCAAATTGGGTGTAACGATTAGACAGTACATAATTAAAAATAGGATGCTCTGGATAGCGTGTTTGGATAGTAACTTCACCTTGTTGCCCACTTCTGCCTGCGCGACCTGATACCTGAATTAGCAACTGTGCTAAGTGTTCTGTGCCGCGGAAATTACTTGATAACAAACCACCGTCAATGTCTAAAATCCCCACCATTGCCAAATTAGAAAAATCATGCCCCTTTGCCAACATTTGCGTGCCGACGATAATACAAGGATCACCAGAATTTATTTTTTCTAAGTGTTGTTCAAAGGCTTTTTTGCGTCTGGTCGTATCACGGTCAATGCGAATAATAGGCGTATCAGCAAAATGCGAACCTAGTGTTTCTTCTAATCTTTGTGTGCCATAGCCAAATACTTCTAGTGACTGTTTGCCACAATCAGGACAAGTTTGTTCAGGTATTTTTTCATCATGGCAATGATGGCATTTAAGGCGATTAATATGACGGTGATAAATCATTAATGAATCGCAATGGTCACACTCTGATTTCCAGCCACACTGAGTACAGAAATAAACAGGCGCATAGCCACGACGGTTAATAAATAGCATCACTTGTTTGCCACTTGATAGGTGTTGCTTCATCTTTGCAATCAGCATTGCTGAGAGTGCATTGCCTGCTTCAGCACGCATATCAATCAAATTCACTTTTGGCAAAATTGCACCACCTGCACGCTTCATGAGCGTTAAGCGGGTAATTCTTTTATCCATCACCTGCTTCAAAACTTCCAATGATGGCGTTGCTGTGCCTAGGATGACGGGGATATTGGCTTGCTTGGCACGCACAAAGCACAAATCTCTAGCGCAGTATCGGAAACCAGATTGTTGCTTGAAAGAGCTGTCGTGTTCTTCATCAATAATAATCAAACCTAAATTTGGCATTGGTGTGAAAATCGCACTGCGAGTGCCTAGTACCACACCTGCTGTACCATCTTTTGCCATTAAATAGGCATCAAGTTTTTGCGTTTCATTGCGTTGCGAGTGAATAGCAACGATACATGTATTTAATCGTGATGCAAAGCGTGTAATCATTTGTGGTGTGAGTCCGATTTCAGGCACTAAGACCAAGACTTGTTTGCCTTGTTTGAGTACAGTTTGTGCGAGCTTCAGATAGACTTCAGTTTTGCCACTACCTGTCACGCCATGCAATAAAAACCCGTGATAATCATCTAAAGAAGCCGAGATTTCATCAATAGCCAGTTGCTGTTCGTTGGTGGTTTCAAAATTGGGCTCGCTAATTTTAATCGGTAGTCCGACTACTTTTTTAATAATGGCTTCTTTGCCAATACGAAGATTTTTTGGTAATGCGGTAGAAAGCACTTCACCGATTGGGTGGTGATAATAGTTCGCCGACCAAGATATAAAGTCCAAAATTGGTGCGTCCAAAATTGGCACATCGTCTAATATCTCTTCGATGGTTTTAAGTTTATCAAAATCGCTTTTGTCTTTTTGTGCTAGCACAATGCCAATAACTTTTTTGCGTCCAAAGGGCACCCTCACGCGCGCACCAACCGCTACTTCCTGATTAGATACATAATCAAAAGTTTTGTTTAACGGTACCGGAATGGCAACTTCAAGGATTGATGACAAAGTGAAATACTTTAAGAGACTTTTGCATAAGTAGGAATGATTAGCAAAATGACAAGTTTTGCCGAATTGGTGATTTTATGAAATATAGTCATAGCAAAGCTATGGCTGTGTTTCATAAAATTGTCAAGTTGGTGAAAAATGGCGTTTTGATGATTATTCATATTTATGCAAAGGTCTCTTTAAGATTAAAATAAATGATTTTATACAATAAACAAAGACATGGTTGTCATTCAAAACACACTCAATGATTCATCAATCAATGAGAAAAATCTTACTAATACCTTACAGCAAGTGATTGTTGAGCTAGGTTATGGCGAAAGTGAGTTATTGATTCGATTGGTTGATGCCGCTGAGATTCAACTATTGAATAGAACCTACCGTGAAAAAGACAAGCCCACCAATGTTTTGTCGTTTCCAAGTGAGTTACCTAAAGAAATTGATATGGCTATTTTAGGTGATGTGGTGATTTGTATTGCAGTGGTGCAAATTGAGGCCAATGCGCAAAGCAAAACATTTGAAAATCATCTGATGCATATGGCTATTCACGGGATTTTGCACCTGTTAGGCTATGACCATATTAAAGATAATGAAGCTGATGAGATGGAGGATTTGGAGATTAAAATCCTAGCAGGGTTGGGAATAGACAACCCGTATTAATTGCCAAGTTAACACGAATCGTTTTGCATATAGCCGATGCGCTCCATTGCGCGTAGCTCGTCCTTAATATAATACATTTTTAATGCGTTTCTTTCCCAAGGTGGAATACCTGCTTCTTGCAAGACTTTTTTGAGTGATTGTGAATGTGTTTTGCCCGGTAATTTAATGCGCTGAGCTGCATTGCGATAGCGAATAGAAAAATGAGCAACATTTTTAAATTCATCATAATACCGACAACGCTCTTTATTTTTTGTTACCTGAGTGTTGATAAAGTAGAGTTGATCCTTATAACGACGCATCTCAAAATTACCCCAGTTTACCAAAGGATTGGCGTCTGCTTTGGCAGATAATAAGTCCAACATTTGTTGCATGACTTTATCGGACGGTGTCAGGAAACTCAACACACTCAAATGATAACGCAGGATGTTTTTTATGCGATAAGATTCAAGCTGCATCAGGCATTTAACATTGAGTTGATTGTTACTTATAATTTTATTTTTTTCAATATCAATTTTTGCCAAATCTTGTATTAGGTGTAGGGCTTCAGATTGATGCTTTGCGCTACGCAATAAAGTGAGTGTTAGATTTTTATAAACTGCCTCTAGTTTGGGAATAATAGTCAGTCTTAGAAAATTGCGACGGAATTTTTTGTTCATATTGCTATCATCTTCAACCCAAGATAGATGATTATTTTTGGCATATTTAAGAATGACAGATTTCCCAATATTGAGCATTGGACGATAATGTGTGCCTTTGCCAAAAGGTTTTGATTTTGGCATAGCAGCAAGTCCAGCTACGCCACAACCACGAAATAGTTGTAACAATAAAGTCTCTGCTTGGTCGTTTTGATGGTGGGCGGTACATAATATCTCGTTTTTTTCTAAATTACAAGATAGTGAATGATAACGAATCTTACGCGCATTTTCTTCTATATTTGATACTTTTAACAACTTAATATCAATATTAGTATAGGGAATATTTAGCGCAGCGCACAGATCCTTGCAAAATACCTCCCACTCGCTACAATGTTTAGACAAGTGGTGATTACAATGCACAGCACGCAGATTATTCGGATAGTGTTTGTGTAGATAATGTAGCAGAACAACCGAATCGATGCCACCACTTAATCCAAGGACAATTTTTTTGTCCTTTAGAAAACTATCCTTGGTCTTGAAATCTTCCAAAACTTAGGAGTTTTTCCGCGCGTTGTTGAATCAGTTGCTCAATATCTATGCTACTGATTTCTTCGAGTTGTTGTTTTAACGCTTCTCTCAATAAGATTTTTGCTTGTTGGGGATCACGATGAATGCCGCCAAGTGGCTCAGAGATAATGCTATCAATCAAGCCTTCATCTTTAAGGTGCGAACTGGTGATTTTAAGAGATTCTGCTGCTGTACTCGCTTTACTAGCGTCTTTGTAAAGAATAGAAGCACAACCTTCAGGTGAAATTACTGAATAGATGCTATATTCAAACATCATCATTTTGTCAGCCACACCAATTGCAAGCGCACCACCTGAACCACCTTCACCAATCACCACAGAGATGATAGGCGTTGCCAAGGTCGACATCTCAAATAAGTTTCTGGCAATTGCCCCAGATTGCCCACGCTCTTCTGCACCAATACCGGGATAAGCCCCTGGGGTGTCAATAAAGGTAACAATTGGCATTGAGAATTTTTCTGCCATTTTCATTAAGCGTAAGGCTTTGCGGTAACCTTCTGGTTTTGGCATGCCAAAGTTGTGTTGAATTTTTTGTTGTGTTGTGCGACCTTTTTGTTGACCAATAAACATGACTGATATATCATTTAGTTTGGCAATGCCGCCAACAATTGCACTGTCATCTGCATAAGCACGATCGCCGTGAAGTTCGATAAATTCATCAAAGACCGAATCCATATAATCTAATGTATAGAGTCGATTAGGGTGGCGTGCTAATTGTGCGATTTGCCAATCTGAGAGTGAGGAAAAAATCTTTTTTGTGAGTGCGTTGCTTTTGTCTTCTAAGGCTTTTATTTCTTGAGAAATATCAACTTTATTTTTGATGCTTTCAAGTGCCTCAATCTTGCCTTCTAATTCAGCAATTGGTTGTTCAAAATCGAGATAATTTAAATTCATATCAAGTTAAAATTAGCAAATTATTAATGTGGTAAATTATAACATTGTGTAGGTAGTTAAAAAAATCAAAAAATAAAACTTGACATGTGGGGTTATCTTGTTGAAAATGCACACTATTGATAGTTTAGACTGCAAAGCATAAATTTAAAGAGGGAGTAAGCTATGCCAAAGAGTATTATTGATGGACTGTTCGGAAAATCACCGATTAGCCCACTACAACAGCATATGACTAGTGTGCACTCGTGTATTTCAGAGCTTAAAGGTTTTATGGTTGCTATTCACGAAAAAAACTGGATAGAAGCTGAAAAAATTAGAAGAACTATTGGGCACAAGGAAGGCGAAGCCGATATTTTAAAAAAGAAATTGCGTTTGAGCTTGCCTTCAACTTTTATGATGCCGTTTTCTCGTCGTGACTTATTAGATTTGTTGCTAATTCAAGATTCTATTGCCAACATTACTAAGGATGTTTCAGGTTTAATGATTAATCGCAAGATGACTTTGCCAAATGAGATTTTTGATGATGTGATTGAGCTTACTGATGTTTGTATTAAAACTTCAGCAGCAGCACTTAAAGCCGTTAATGAGTTAGACGAATTACTAGAAACTGCATTCGGTAACCGTGAGCGCAAGGTGGTGAGTTCCATTATTGAAGATGTAAACGAACTTGAGAGCGAATCAGATAAAATTCAACACATAATCCGCGCTAAATTATTCCCTTTAGAGCAAGATTTACCGCCAGTAGATGTCATGTTTTACTATCGCGCTGTTGAATGGTTAGGTGAGTTAGCTGATGCTGCTCAAAAGGTTGGCTCTCGCCTAGAAGTGTTACTCGCTAAATAAGGTTTATTATGGAAATCATTGCAAATTACGGCAACATCTTGTTAGTTTTGGCAGTTGCTTTTGGCTTATTTATGGCGTGGGGCGTGGGTGCAAATGATGTGGCAAATGCTATGGGCACCTCAGTGGGTTCGGGTGCAATTACTATCAAGCAAGCCATTATCATTGCTGTTATTTTTGAGTTTGCAGGTGCGGTGTTAGCAGGCGGCGAAGTAACAGCAACCATTCGTAAAGGCATTTTAGATGCCAGTATTTTTACCAACGACCCGCACTTATTGGTTTACGGTATGTTGGCGTCATTGTTGGCAGCAGGATTTTGGCTAATGATTGCCTCTTCTCTAGGTTGGCCGGTATCAACCACACACTCAATCGTGGGTGCTATCGTTGGTTTTGGCGCAGTTGGTGTGGGTATTGATGCTGTTGCATGGGGTAAAGTTGGCACAATTGCAATGAGTTGGATTGTCTCGCCAATCTTAGCAGGCAGTATCGCTTTTGTTTTATTTAAGAGTTTACAAAAACTCATTATTGATACTGAAAATCCGTTTGATAACGCTAAAAGGTATGTGCCGTTTTATATGTTTCTGGTGGGTTTTGTAATCTCTCTAGTGACAATTTTCAAGGGATTAAAGCATGTTGGTTTACATTTTGAAATAGGCATTAGTTATATGTTGGCAACTGGATTTGGCGTGTTGGTTGCGGTGATCGGTACATTCTTTGTTCGTCGCATTCATCTTGATGTTGATGAAAATATTGATTTTCACTTTACCTCTATGGAAAGAGTATTCGGTGTATTGATGCTGATTACGGCAGCTGCAATGGCATTTGCACACGGCTCAAATGATGTGGCAAATGCAATTGGTCCACTGGCTGCTATTTATGGTGTGATTGATAGTGGTGGGTTGATTGGTTCTAAAAGTTCGTTGCCTGTTGGTATCTTATTGGTGGGTGGTGTTGGCATTGTCTTTGGTTTGGTTACTTATGGACACAAGGTAATTGCGACAATTGGCACCGGTATTACTCAATTAACACCTTCACGAGGTTTTGCCGCAACCCTAGCAGCAGCTGCAACGGTGGTGATTGCATCGGGCACAGGTCTACCTGTATCCACTACACAAGTATTGGTGGGTGCGGTTTTAGGGGTTGGCTTGGCAAGAGGCATGGCAGCACTTAATACCCGCGTGATTAATAAAATATTTTTATCGTGGTTGATTACATTGCCAGCAGGTGCATTGATGTCAATTCTATTTTTCTTTACACTTAAAGGGGTATTTGGCGCATGACATTAGAAGAAGTTCAAGCAAAACTTGAAGCAGGCATTCAAAATTCAACCGTTACCATGGAAGGTGATGGTTGTAATTGTTCAACCTTAGTGGTTTCACCAATCTTTGAAGGGTTGTCATTATTAGCCAGACAAAAAATGGTATTGGCTGCTGTTCGCACAGATATTGACAGTGGCGAGTTGCACGCCTTAAGTATTAAAGCACGCACACCTTCAGAAGTCTAACTTGCTAAATTTTCGATTTCTCGATTTTCTAAATCTTTGATAATCGCCTCACGCATTGTGCCTGAATAACTCATCCAGTTTGTGATTTCATCGCTGTTGCGTTTGCAGCCTATGCAGAAGTTTTGCTTGTTGTATTTACAAATGCCCAAACAGGGTGTTTTAATGACTTTATTATTCATGTGATTATTATAGTTTGCAACAACAGGCTACAGTAAAATACTCGCCTTTATCTTAACTATACAATCCCATGGGTTTTTCAAAATTAGGTCTATCAGATTCTATTCTAGAGGCAGTTACCAAAAAAGGCTATGACAAGCCCTCACCAATTCAAGAGCAGGCTATCCCCGTGATATTAGATGGCAAAGACATTATGGCTGCTGCACAAACAGGCACAGGAAAAACTGCAGGTTTCACCTTGCCAATTCTGCAAATTTTATCAAAAGGTACGCCAGCAAAATCTAATCAAGTTCGCACACTTATTTTAACTCCAACACGCGAACTCGCTGCACAAGTGAACGCCAGCGTTATTGATTATGGTAAACAATTGCCTCTTAAATCAACAGTGGTATTTGGCGGTGTGAAAATTAACCCACAAATGCAAAAACTCAGAGGTGGTGTGGATATTTTAGTGGCAACACCAGGTAGATTATTGGATTTGTATTCACAAAATGCCGTGAAGTTTGACCAGCTGGAAATCTTAGTTTTCGATGAAGCCGATAGGATGTTAGATATGGGATTTATTCACGACATTAAGCGCATTTTAAAAATTCTACCTAAAAATAGACAAACCCTAATGTTCTCTGCTACTTTTTCTGAGGAAATCAGAAAATTAGCAAAAACTTTAGTTAATGACCCTATAGAAATCTCAGTAACACCAAGAAACACCACCGTAAAATCTGTCAAACAATGGATTCACCCTGTTGATAAATCCAAAAAACAAGCCTTACTAACGCATCTCATTCAAGAGCATAGTTGGTATCAAGTTTTAGTATTTAGTCGTACTAAGCACGGTGCTAATCGTATTGCTACCCAACTCGGCAAAAAAGGCATCACTGCGGCCGCCATCCATGGCAATAAATCCCAAGGTGCCCGTACGCGTGCCTTAGCAGATTTCAAAGCAGGTAAAGTTAATGTTTTAGTCGCCACTGATATTGCTGCTCGTGGTATTGATATTGTTGAATTACCACATGTGGTAAATTTCGATTTACCTAATGTCCCTGAAGATTATGTGCATCGTATCGGCAGAACAGGTCGTGCAGGCTCAAAAGGTGAGGCGATATCATTGGTAAGTGCCGATGAAGCCAAACAACTATTCGACATTGAGCGCCTCACTCAGAAAAAACTTGAACGCATTATGGTGGATGATTTTATTCCTAGTCATGATGTGCCTGAGACGGGTAAAAAACTTCTTCCACCTAAAAATAAAAAGCCAAAAAAGAACAAGAGTCGCAACCAGTCAAGAGATGGAAAAAACAGTAATTCTACCAAAAATAAGAAAGGATTCTGGGGTGATAAATCCAAAAAACCTAAGAAAAATTAAATCTATTTCCAATAGAGGTATTTTTAGTAGAGACCTTTGCATAAATAGGGATGATTAGCAAAATCTAATTTTTGCCCAATTGGTAATTTCTTTAAACCTTGTCCTGGCAGGGCTAAGGCTGGGTTTAAAAAATCGCCAAGTGGGTAAAAAGTGGGTTTATAATGATTGTTCCTATTTATGCAAAGGTCTCTAAAGATATTAAATTTTTAACAATATTTTTATACACACAATTATCAAAGTGCTAAGATAAAAAAGTTACAAAGTTACAAAGCTTAGATTCACATCATAAGTGCAACACTCAATTAGTCGGTCAAAGGGTATATTAACCACTCTTTAATCCGACAAGAAAAAGGAGTGAAACATGCACAA
>NZ_FQTR01000036.1 GCF_900128535.1 bacterium endosymbiont of Bathymodiolus sp. 5 South
AGACTGTCCAATTAATAGTGTTGGCTAGTTGTATTAAAGGGTCTTTGACATCTAATTGAGAAAAGAGCTCTGAATGAAAAAGATTTGATTGGGTGGATATTGGGCTGGATTTAGTTAACATTTTTTTTAAGCAAAACGACCAAGAAATAAGAGGTATTTTAGCAAAAGTTGGTTGATTTGTCTATGGTTATTGTTGGTTTTATTGTTATAAATCAATTTGTTGTGTGGTTTTTAAGGGTTGACTAATTAAAGAACAACTTGAGTTTATTAAGCAATATTTAATACTTAAATATACCGCTTAACTTGTTTAATTAAGGCACTTAATGCACCCTGTTGAGACTTAAAGTATTGATTGGCATTTTTACCTAGGTTGTTGGATTTTTTATCATCCTCTAGCAGTTGTGTAATTTCTTGCATTAACGCATCTGCGTTTTGCACTTGAATGCTGCCCTGTTGCGTGAGTAAATCTGCGGATATTTCACTAAAGTTAAAGACATTTGGACCAAATAAAATCGGTTTTGAGAGTGCTGCTGGCTCCAGCATATTGTGTCCACCAGTCTGCACAAGGCTACCACCCATAAACACCACATCAGCCACCTCAAAATACGACATCATCTCGCCTATTGAATCACCTAACAATATATCATAGCCTGAGGCCGAAGCATTGTTAGAGCGTTTAACGGTCTTAATATTGTGCTTTTTTGCCAGCTTGTAAACTTCATCAAATCGTTCAGGATGCCTTGGAATGATAAGCATTAACGCATCTAAAGGTTGGTTCAAATAAGCGTGAATAATCTTCTCTTCCTCACCTTTATGCGTGCTGGCAAACACCACTACCTTGCGTTTTCCGATAATGGTTTTTATCGCCTTGGTCTGATTTTTATTTGCACTTGGGTTTTGCTCAAATTTAATATTACCTGCAACCATTACTTTATCCTTATTAGCACCCAATTTAATAAAACGCTCAGCAGAATTTTGATTTTGCGTGGCAATGACGCTTAATTTATTGAGTGTGTGTGTGGTTAAAGTAGTAAATTTTTGGTATCTCTTTAGTGAGCGCTCTGAGAGTCTAGCGTTGACTAATAGAGTTGGGATGTTGTTTTTGTACAGTGTGTGGATGAGGTTTGGCCAAATTTCAGTTTCTAATAACAGACATAAATCGGGCTGTATTTTCTTGAGATAGTGCTTAACGATAAAGGCTATATCAAATGGAAAGTAATAATGCAGTATTTTGTTTTGATATTGCTCACTTACTGCCTTTGAGCCTGTTGGTGTTGTGCTGGTAACGAGTATTTTGTAATTGGGATAGGCTTTAATCAAGGCATCAATTAAAACAATTGCTGCTCTAAATTCTCCCATTGAAACACAATGCACCCAAATGACACGACCTGTTATAGATTTAATAAAGCCTAATCGTTCGCCAATTCTTTGACGATAAGCAGGCGTTTTCAAGCCTTTTAGCAATAGACGCAACACCATAACAGGTAGCAGTAGAATTCCAATAAAGTTGTATAGGGCTAGATGCATTGACGGGTGGTATAATGTTGTTCATTAATATTTTAGTGCTTTTAAAGAGGCATTTGCACAATTATGAATAATCACATAAAAGCCTTATGAAATTTGTCGATTCTGCATCAATTCGTATTGAAGCTGGCAAAGGTGGCGCAGGATGTTTGGGCTTTCGCAGGGAAAAATATATTCCTGATGGCGGACCTGATGGTGGCGATGGTGGTGACGGTGGTCATGTGTATTTTCGTGGACAAGAAGGGTTAAACACGCTAAGTGAATTTCGTTTTAATCGCTTGTTTAGAGCAAAAAACGGACAACCTGGGTCTGGTCAAAATAAGCGTGGTAAGTCAGCCCAGCATTTAACCGTTGAGATACCACTGGGTACCAAGGTGTATGATTTAGAAACCGATGAGTTAATTGGCGAGATGATTAAGCACGAACAAATAATGCTAGTTGCCAAAGGTGGCTTTCATGGTTTGGGCAATACGCGTTTTAAATCCAGCACCAATCGCGCACCTCGAAAAACCACACCAGGTTCACTCGGTGAGGTGCGTGAGATTGGGCTAGAGATGAGCGTGATGGCAGATATTGGTTTGCTCGGTATGCCAAATGCGGGTAAATCCAGCCTTATCAGACAGATTTCCAGTGCACGACCAAAGGTGGCAGATTATCCATTTACCACGCTTCATCCGTCATTAGGCGTGGTGTCGTATTACGATGAGCATATTGTCATGGCAGATATTCCTGGCTTGATTGAAGATGCCAGTGAAGGTGTGGGCTTGGGTTTTGAATTTTTAAAGCACCTATCTCGTGCTAAAGCATTATTGCATATATTGGATGTATTGCCAGCTGATGGTTCTGACCCAGTAAAAAACTTTTTGACGATTGAGCATGAACTGGCAAAATATGACCAAGAATTAGCAGACAAACCCCGACTCTTAGCGATCAATAAAATGGATTTGTTGTCAGCAGATGAACGCGCAGCAGTGAGCACTAAAATTATCAAGGCGATTAAATACAAAGGCCAAGTGTTTCATATCTCAGCACTCAATGGCTTAGGTTGTAAGGATTTAATAGCCGGCATGTTTGAGTTAACAAAAGCATTGAACGATGAATAAAAGATGGGTAATTAAAATAGGTTCAGCACTGCTAACCAATGATGGCAAAGGTCTAGATAAAATTGCTATTGCCTCGTGGGTAAGCCAAATTAGTGAACTAAAACGCCAAAACATTGATGTAGTTTTGGTCTCTAGTGGGGCGATTGCCGAGGGTATGAAGCGCCTTGGTTGGCGTGAGCGTCCAGAGAATATCCATCAGTTGCAAGCCGCCGCCGCTGTGGGTCAAATGGGCTTAGTGCAAACTTATGAGTCTTTATTTGCGAAACAAAGTATCCATACTGCACAAGTCTTGCTCACCCATGACAACCTTGAAAATATTGAACAAAGCAATAATATCAGCGCCACGCTAAACGCTTTATTGGCATTAGGCACGGTACCAATTGTCAATGAAAATGATACGGTTGCTACCGATGAAATCAAGTTTGGTGACAACGATACCTTGGCAGCATTAGTGGCAAATCTAGTGGGCGCTTCCCAGCTGGTCATTTTGACCGACCAAGGCGGTGTATATGACGCCGACCCACGCCAAAATTCGGATGCCATATTGATTGATAAAATACATGTGAATGATAAAAAACTTGAACAAGTCGCTAGTAGAACAGGTGGCTCATTAGGTTCTGGCGGTATGTACACCAAAGTCCTAGCCGCCAAAACTGCTGCCAAAACTAATATTAATACTGTCATCGCCTCAGGCAAAGTTGATAATGTGCTCACGCGCTTATATGCGGGCGAAACTATCGGTACTTTGATTCATTATTAGAGACCTTTGCGTAAATAGGAACAATCATCAGAAACCCACTTTTCACCCACTTGGCGATTTTTTAAACCCAGCCTTAGCCCTGCTAGGACAAGGTTTAAAGAAATCACCAATTGGGCAAAAATTGGATTTTGCTAATCATCCCTATTTATGCAAAGGTCTCTATTAATTCTAAAATTTTACTAGTAATACTGTCATCTTTTTGAGTTATGAATTCTCTGCTTCTAGTTCTTTAAGTTTTTTTATAATGTTGACATCCGCATCCCTGTATTTTGAATGTCATTGATAAAAAGTGGCTTGAGACATGCCGTATTCACGGCATAGATTGGCAGCAGATTATCTTGTTTGGTTTTGTTTAAGGGTGTTGACGATTTGTGACTCTGTGTATCTTGATTTTTTCATTGCGAAAACCCCTTGTTTTTTACGAATGATTTTGTTTGTTTTGTTCATTGTAACGACATTGGCTGTGTTGAAAGTTATGACACTGGTTGTTGGCATTAAAATAGCAATATTTACATAGTTTTTCTTTATCGGTAATGGTGATGGTTTTTTTTGTCACGCTAATGCCTTGATGAGACAAGCGTTTTAGATTGCGTGAGAATACTTCTCTACTCATGCCTAAATAAGAAGAAATAAGCGATTTGTTGCAAGGTAATTGAATGGTGTTAGATTGCCATTTTTTATCATTGAGTAATTTTAGAAAAAATTCCCCCATTCTTTGTTCGGTATTTCTATGTTTAAGGGATTGGAGATTTTGCAAAGCAGTGTCGGTTTTTTGCGCACTCATTAGAATGAGATTATGTGCAAATTTAGAGGATTGTTCCAGTGTATGGTTAAGTGTATTAATGGGAATAGACAGCATTAATGTGTCGGTAATAGTCTTGGCATTTGCGCTAAACATTTGATGTGTAAACAAACAATGTTCTAACACAGTTTCGTTATTACTAATAATTTGTAAAATTTCATTTCGACCCTTATTTTGCTTAAAAATTTTAACCCAACCCATTAAAACAATATACAGGTGTGTTGTTAAATTATTTTCCAAAATAAGCACTTTGTTTTTTGGAATTTGATAAATTTTAGAATGGCTAATAATTTGCTCTACCTGATTGATAGGCATATCTTGAAAAAGAGTAATTCTGTAAGCCAAGCGTTCTGAAGTGCTAGGGGTGTTAATTTTATGTTTACTTAATTGATGATTTCCTTCTAAGGTGATGCGTAGTTTTTCTTCAATGTTATGCAGTTTGTTTATTTTTTTTGAGATAAGTGCAAACCAATCTTTGGCGCCCATTTTATCAAGGATGTCTGATTTTCCAAGTGTAGTGAGTTGCTGGTGGATGGTGTGTAATGTATCTATATCAGGCGTTTGATAGATGGTTTTAATAAAACTTTTTTGTTCAATTGTGGCTAAAGATAGGAATGATTTTTTGTAATATTGTTGTTCATTAATTAAAACTTTAATGTGCTCAATGCATTCATTTTTATTAGAATTTTCTTTAGTAAGTCCACGCATAATAATGGAACGCTCTAAACCAACTTTTTCCTTCCATTGTAGAAAAAAGCAATAAGCACTAATGGCGCTAGGATGTGTATTTTTGATCTTTAAAATTAAATGAGTCATTAACTGAATCATAGGAGAAATAAGGTGATAAGAATACAAATCAAACACAGCACCAGATTTTGATTCAAACTGTAGCAATGTTAAACGCTTGGTTTTTAATTTTTTTAAACTTTCTTCAATGGTTTGAGCTAATTTTTTTTGCTCTAAATCCATTTTATTGCTATTTTGTTGTTGTGCAATATCCAGTTTTAATTGTTTAATATTCAAGTCACTCTTAGCAAAATAACCCAACATTTCTTGCTTATATTGTGTTGTATTTTCACGCAGATAAAGCATTGCAAAGCCTCGTTCATTTTGTAATGCGTGAAATGTGTTACTAAGTATTTGTAATTGTCGCATGGCTAAGTAATAATTTCGTGATATAAATCACACTTATTGTAAAAAGCCCTATTTTAAATCTAAAGGCAAATAAATAGAATATAAAATCAAAATAAATCATCAGGATGGGTGCATGGGTATTTCTACAATCAAAAGTCAAACCGCACAAGCTAAATCAGTTTTAGCGTCTAACACTATTGCATTTACAGCATGCTTTGCTGTGTGGGTAATGTTCTCAATTATTGGTATTCCTATTAAGGGGTTGTTGTCATTGAATAACACTCAATTTGGTATTTTAGTTGCAACCCCTATTTTGACAGGTTCAATTTTTAGACTACCTGTTGGAATGATGACGGATAGGTTTGGTGGGAGAATCGTTTACCTTATTTTGCTATTAACAGTATTAACACCTTTATGGTTTATTGGTTCAGCTACACAGTATTGGCAATTTTTAGTATTAGGGTTATTAGTCGGTGTGGCAGGTGCTTCATTTACTGTAGGCATTGCTTATACTTCTAAATGGTTTGATAAAGAGCATCAAGGTTTTGCCATGGGTATTTTTGGTGCAGGCAATGCAGGTGCGGCAATTACAAATTTTGTTGCTCCGACTATTTTGCTGTCTTTTGGTTGGCAAATGGTGCCAAAGATATATGCGATTGCTATGATGGTAGTGGTCATTTTATATTGGATGTTCACTTACACGGATCCTAGTCATAAGCACACTTCTAAAGTAACTATTAAAGAACAATTGCAGGTATTAAAGGATCCTAAAGTCTGGAAATATATGCAGTATTACTCCTTGGTATTTGGTGGTTTTGTTGGGTTGTCTTTGTGGATGACTAAATATTATATTAATGAATACGGTTTTGAGTTAAAAACTGCCGCTTTACTAGGTGTAATTTTTGTTTTGCCTTCAGGTATTGTTCGGGCTTTAGGAGGCTGGTTTGCTGATAAATATGGTGCGTATAAGGTTACTTGGTGGGTTATGTGGACTTCTCTTGTTTGTTTATTTTTTATGTCCTATCCTCAAACTGCTTTATTAATCAAAACCACCACAGGTGAAGTCAAATTTGATATTAGTTTAAATGTCTGGGTTTTTACTGCTTTGCTATTTATCCTCGGTATTTCTTGGGGCTTTGGCAAAGCAAGTGTCTTTAAATTCTTGTCAGATGAATACCCAGATAATATTGGTGTAGTTTCTGGTGTTGTTGGTATGGCTGGTGGTTTAGGTGGTTTTACGCTACCCATTATGTTTGGTGTATTAATTGACTATACGGGCATTAATAGTGTGATATTTATGTTGTTGTATGGGGCAACAGCCGTTTCCTTGGTTTGGATGTATTTTACTTTTGCTAAAGAGAAAAAAATTAAGCATACTGAAAAAACAAGATCAGAAGCGTTAAAAGAATATGCAAGAAGTGCATGATAATCTTAATGTTTATAGTTGCTCAAGTAGTTTTAGAGTAAATAGATTTAATGGAATATTAAGCAAATACATACAAAATAATTTTTAATAAAGGAGGGAATAATGGCTCAAGATATAAAGAACTGGAATCCAGATGATAAGTCTGAATGGGAAAATACCAATAAAGCAATAGCCAACCGTAATTTATGGATTTCTATTCCAAGTTTATTGGCAGGTTTTGCCACATGGTTAATGTGGGGCATTATCACGGTTCAAATGATGAATACAGGTTACGGTGGCTTTGACAAGTCCCAGTTATTTACCTTGGCGGCTATTGCTGGTTTATCGGGTGCTACCTTAAGAATTCCTTCAACATTTTTTATTCGCTTGGCGGGTGGCAGAAATACCATTTTCTTAACCACTGCGCTTTTGATATTGCCAGCTTTAGGTTTGGGTATTGCACTTTCTGCACCGGATACACCATTTTGGCATTTTCAGATTTTGGCATTATTGTCTGGCTTTGGTGGTGGTAATTTTGCCTCCTCAATGTCAAATATCTCATTCTTTTTTCCAAAAAAAATTCAAGGTTATTCTCTTGGTATGAATGCAGGTCTTGGTAATTTTGGGGTAACAACAATGCAGATTGTTATCCCACTGGTAATGACACTGGCAATAACGGGTAATCCGACAGAGTTGCAAATTGCCTCAGGCACATTGATTGGTAAAATTCCAGCAGGCACAGATACCTATTTGCAAAATGCAGGTTATGTTTGGTTAATTCTTTTAATTCCTTTATCTTTTGCAACTTGGATGGGAATGAATAATATTACCGAAGATCATGTGTCTCCAAACATTGGTTCAACCTTGGGTGCACTTATTAAGATTATTGTGATGTTGATTTTAGGGCTTTCAACAGCAACATTTGGTTTGTATTTAATGCTTCCAGAGGTGGTTAATGGTTCTGGGCTTTTGATTAGCAAGTGGATTGTGCTTCCAATTGTCATTGTTTTAACGGTGTTGTTACTTAAATTACTACCGCTTGGCAATGATTATAAAGAAGGCATTAATCGTCAGTATAAAATTTTTAGCAATAAGCACACTTGGGCGATGACTATTATTTATACCATGACCTTTGGCTCATTTATTGGTTACGCTGCAACATTGGCATTATCAATTAAGGTTATTTTCGGTTTTCAACATATTCTAGTTGACGGTGTAATGACGCACAATACAGTCAATCCAAATAGCCCTTCGGCACTGACTTATGCTTGGATGGGTGCTTTTGTTGGTGCACTTATTCGACCTATTGGCGGGATGATTGCTGATAAGATGGGTGGCGCTAAAGTAACACAGATTATTTCAGCAGTAATGGTAGTCTCGGCGTTGGGCGTCGCTTATTTTATGAAGCAAGCCTACTCCTTAGCAACGCCTGAAGAATTTTTCTATCCATTTTTAATTTTATTTGTTGTGCTATTTGCAATGACTGGCATTGGTAATGGCTCTACTTTTAGAACAATTTCACAAGTATTCAACAAAGAACAAGCGGGTCCAGTATTAGGATGGACTTCGGCAGTGGCAGCTTATGGTGCGTTTATTATTCCCAAAGTATTTGGCGAGCAAATTAAATTAACAACGCCAGAAAATGCATTATATGGTTTTGCAATTTTTTATGCGATTTGTATGATTATTAATTGGTGGTTTTACTTACGCAAAGATGCTGAATTTTATAACCCATAATAACAAAATTATAATAAATTAGGAGGTAAATATGAGTCATTTATTAGATAGATTAAGCTTTTTTAACAAAGAGAAGGCAGAGGAATTTTCTAATGGACATGGGAAGTTGGTTTATGAAAATAGAGATTGGGAGCGTGCCTACCGTGGTCGATGGGGGCACGATAAGGTAGTTCGTTCAACGCATGGTGTTAATTGCACTGGATCTTGCAGTTGGAAAATTTATGTTAAAAATGGTTTGGTAACTTGGGAAACCCAACAAACTAATTATCCAAGAACTCGCCCTGATTTACCCGATCATGAGCCTCGTGGTTGCCCAAGAGGCGCTTCATATTCATGGTATTTGTATAGCTCTACTCGTTTGAAATACCCCTTAATCCGCTCTAGACTGTTAAGAATTTGGCGTGAATCTAAACAGAAAAATGCAGACCCAGTTGATGCTTGGAAGTCTATTGTAAATGATAAAGAAAAATCTAGAGAATATAAAAAAGTTCGTGGTTTGGGTGGAATGGTTCGTGCTGATTGGGAGGAGGTTAATGAAATTATTGCCGCTTCTAATATTTATACTGCAAAAACTTATGGGCCAGATAGGGTGGTCGGTTTCTCACCCATTCCTGCTATGTCAATGGTGTCTTACGCCGCTGGCTCTCGTTATTTATCGCTTATAGGGGGAACTTGTTTAAGTTTTTATGATTGGTATTGTGATTTACCACCTTCATCTCCTCAGGTTTGGGGTGAGCAAACAGATGTTCCCGAAAGTGCAGATTGGTATAACTCCTCTTATATTATGGCATGGGGCTCTAATGTGCCACAAACACGCACGCCTGATGCGCATTTTTTTACAGAAACGCGTTATAGTGGCACCAAAACGATTGCAGTAACGCCTGATTTTAGCGAAGTTGCCAAACTTTCTGACGAATGGATGGCACCTACTCAAGGCACCGATGCCGCTTTGGCAATGACTATGGGGCATGTTATTTTAAAAGAATACCATTTAGACAATAAAAGTGACTATTTCACGAGTTATATTAAGCAATATACAGATATGCCTTTCCTTGTTATTTTGGCAGAAAAAAATGATATTTTATCCCCAACTAGAACTTTAAGGGCTTCAGATATAAAAAATACTTTAGGTGAAAAAGACAACACTGAATGGAAGCCATTGTTAATTGACGAAAATACCAATGAAATTGTCATACCAACAGGAACTATTGGCTCTAGATGGGATGGATCTGGAAAATGGAACATTGAAAGTAAAAATGTTAAGAGTGGGGAGGATATTAGCCCCAAAACAACTTTAAAAAATGATAACGATGGCATTGTATCTGTTGGTTTTCCATATTTTAACAACAAACAACATGACCAAGAAATATTTACCAATACTGATCACGATGCTATTTTACAAAGAAATGTCCCAATTAAGAAAGTAACCTTGGCTGATGGTAAAGAAGTTAAAGTTGCCACAGTTTTTGATTTAATGATGGCAAATTACAGTGTTGATCAAGGCTTAGGAGGTAAAAATGTTGCCAGTTCTTTTGATGACGATGTTCCTTATACGCCTGCTTGGAATGAAAAAGTAACGGGCGTTCCTAAAGAGCAAGTTATTCGTATTGCCAAAGAATTTTCAGAAAATGCTCATAAAACGAAAGGTAAATCCATGGTGATTTTGGGTGCTGCTGTTAACCACTGGTATCATATGGATATGATTTATCGTGGTATTATCAATGTATTAATGATGTGCGGGTGTATTGGTAAATCAGGCGGTGGCTGGGCGCATTATGTGGGGCAAGAAAAACTTCGCCCTCAAACTGGTTGGCAGCCGTTAGCCTTTGGTTTAGATTGGCATCGTCCGCCTAGGCATATGAATGGCACTTCATTTTTTTACAACCATTCCAGTCAATGGCGTTATGAAAAATTAGGCGTTGATGAAATTTTATCCCCATTAGCAGACAAAAAGGATTGGGAAAACTATTCAATGATTGATTGCAATGTGCGTAGTGAGAAAATGGGCTGGTTGCCTTCTGCGCCTCAATTTGAAGAAAACCCGTTAGAGATTACAAAAAAAGCTGCAGTAGCAAAAATGGAAGTTAAAGATTATATTGTTCAACAATTAAAATCTAAAGATTTGAAATTCTCTTGTGAAGATCCTGATAATCCTAAAAACTTCCCTCGCAATATGTTTATTTGGCGTTCTAATTTATTAGGATCTAGTGGCAAGGGTCATGAATATATGCTTAAACATTTGCTGGGCACACAAAATGCAGTGTTTGGTAAAGAAACAGATAAAAAACCATCTGAAGTTAAGTGGCGCGATGGTGCAGAAGGTAAGGTTGATTTATTTGTAACGCTTGATTTTAGAATGTCAACGACTTGTCTATATTCTGATATTGTTTTACCATCTGCAACTTGGTATGAAAAAAATGACCTTAACACTTCAGATATGCACCCTTTTATTCACCCCCTTTCTAAAGCGGTTGATCCTGCTTGGGAGTCAAGAAGTGATTGGGAAATTTACAAAGGTTTGGCGAAAAAATTCTCAGAACTTTGCCCTGGTCATTTAGACAAAGAAAAAGATGTTGTTGCCTCGCCTATTTTGCATGATACACCGGGAGAAATGGCACAAGCAACCGATGTTAAGGCTTGGTTTAATGATGAATGTGAGGCAATCCCAGGTAAAACAATGCCCAGCTTTGTTGAGGTTGAGCGCAATTATCCGGATACTTACAAAAAATTTACCTCTTTAGGTCCTTTAATGAGCAAGATTGGCAATGGCGGCAAAGGTATTGCATGGAATACTGAAGATGAAGTAACACTGCTAAATGCTTTAAATACAACGGTAAGAGAAGAAGGGGTCTCTAAAGGCTTGCCAAAAATAGAAACAGATATTGATGCCACAGAAGTTATTTTATCACTTGCACCTGAAACCAATGGTCAGGTAGCTGTTAAAGCTTGGGCGGCTTTGGGTAAGATAACAGGTAGAGATCATACGCATCTGGCAAAACCAAAAGAAGATGAAAAAATTCGTTTTAGAGATGTGCAAGCACAGCCTAGAAAAATTATTTCCTCCCCAACATGGTCTGGGCTTGAAGATGAGCATGTAAGTTACAATGCGGGCTATACCAATGTGCATGAGTATATTCCATGGAGAACCCTAACTG
The DNA here is from genome assembly GCF_900128535.1 of bacterium endosymbiont of Bathymodiolus sp. 5 South. GTDB lineage: Bacteria > Pseudomonadota > Gammaproteobacteria > PS1 > Pseudothioglobaceae > Thiodubiliella. The sequence continues at coordinate 11,621 of NZ_FQTR01000036.1, forward strand.
GCAGGCAACAGTTTTATCAAGATCACAAATGGATGGTGGACTTTGGTGAAAATTTATGCACTTACAAGCCCCCTATTAATACCAAAACAATAGCGCCAATTATTGATGATAATAATGATAATCGCCCACAAGTGGTGTTGAATTGGATTACACCACATCAAAAATGGGGCATCCATTCTACTTATTCTGATAATTTGTTAATGTTAACACTTAATCGTGGTGGTCCAGTTGTATGGTTGAGTGAAATTGATGCCAAGAAAATAGGCGTTGAAGATAACGATTGGATTGAATTGTATAATGTTAACGGCACAATTGCAGCAAGAGCAGTCGTTTCACAAAGAGTACCCAAGGGAATGTCAATGATGTATCACGCCCAAGAAAAAATAAACACCACGCCTGTGGCAGAAAAATCTGGTTTTAGGGGCGGTATTCATAATTCAGTTACCAGAACAATTACAAAGCCAACGCATATGATTGGTGGTTATGCGCAACAGTCATATGGGTTTAACTATTATGGCACAGTTGGATCTAATCGAGATGAGTTTGTTATTGTTCGTAAAATGGATAAGATTGAGTGGAAAGATGAGCCAATAAAAGGAGGCAAGGTATGAAAATAAGAGCGCAAATAGGAATGGTCTTAAATTTAGATAAATGTATCGGTTGTCACACATGTTCAGTTACTTGTAAAAATGTTTGGACTTCGCGTCAAGGGGTTGAATATGCTTGGTTTAATAATGTGGAAACCAAACCTGGTATTGGTTATCCAGTAGATTGGGAAAATCAAGATAAATGGAATGGTGGCTGGGTTTCTAAAAATGGAAAATTACAACCCAAGGTGGGTGGCAAGTTTAGATTGTTAGCAAAAATATTTGCCAATCCCGATTTACCTGAAATTGATGATTATTATGAGCCATTTACCTTTAATTATGCACATTTGCAAAATGCATCTGAAATGTCAACACCACCCGTGGCAAGACCGCATTCAATGATTACTGGTGAAGTAATGGAAAAACCAGAATGGGGGCCTAACTGGGAAGAAATTTTAGGGGGTGAATTTAAAAAACGAGCAAAAGATTATAACTTTAAAGAAATTGAAAAACAAATTTACGGTGAATTTGAGAATACTTTTATGATGTACTTGCCTAGATTGTGTGAACATTGCCTTAATCCAACTTGTGTGGCAGCGTGTCCAAGTGGTGCGATTTACAAAAGAGAAGAAGATGGCATTGTTTTAATTGATCAAGATAAATGTAGAGGCTGGAGGATGTGTGTTAGTGCTTGTCCTTATAAAAAGATTTATTATAACTGGCAATCTGGAAAATCAGAGAAATGTACTTTTTGTTATCCAAGGATAGAATCAGGAGAGCCAACGGTTTGCTCTGAAACTTGCGTTGGTAGAATTCGTAATTTAGGGGTTATTCTGTATGATGCAGATAGAATTGAAGAAATGGCAAATATAAGTGATGAAAAGGACTTATATGAGGCACAATTAGAAATATTTTTAGATCCACATGATAAGGCAATACAAAAACAAGCCAAAAAAGATGGTGTGCCTGATAGTTGGATGGAGGCGGCTAAGAATTCGCCTGTGTATAAAATGGCAATTGATTGGAAAGTGGCATTTCCATTACATCCTGAGTATAGAACTTTACCAATGGTTTGGTATGTGCCACCACTGTCTCCTATTCAAAATGCAATTGAAAAAGGCGTGATTGACCATAGAGGCCCCATTCCTAATGTTGAAGATTTGCGTATTCCAGTTCGCTATTTAGCCAATATGTTGACTGCTGGCAATGAGGAGCCTATTATCTTGGCTTTAAAAAGAATGATAGCAATGCGTAATTTTATGCGTGGTAAAAAAGTTGATAATGCTGTTTTAACGGAAGTTTTGAATGAAGTTGGATTAACAGAAGACAAGGTTGACGATATGTATAAAACAATGGCGTTAGCCGCTTACGAAGATAGGTTTGTGATTCCAACAAATCACAAAGAATACTCAGGAGATACCCCTTTTGACAATGAAATTGCTTTTAGCAATAAATCTTCTTGTGGATTTACCTTTGGTAATGGTTGCTCAGAAGGTGCAACAACAGCAACCTTGTTTGGTGGTAACACACATAAAAATACAATGAGCGGGAAAGTCCCATGAAAACATTAAAAGTTTTAGCCATTTTATTATCATATCCCGAAGAAAGCGTTTATACAAACACTAAAGATTTGATTGAGGTTTTAAAAGAAGAAAATTTATTACCTAAGAAAATACTCAAAGATTTGTTGGTTTTTATTGAAGATTATAAAAATGAAGATTTTTTAGAATTACAAGAACGCTTTGTGAGTACATTTGACCGCAGTAGAAATCATTGTCTAAACCTCTTTGAGCACATTCATGGCGAATCACGAGATAGAGGGCAGGCAATGGTTGATTTGACGGATATGTATGCTAGCAAAGGGTTGTTTATTAACAAAAAAGAACTGCCTGATTATTTGCCATTATTTTTAGAGTATTTATCTTTGTGTGATGTTGAAGAGGCAAAAGAATCATTGGGCGACTCTATTGATATTATTGCTTTAATTGGTGGACATCTGAGGAAAAATAAATCACCTTATAAAGTGATATTTGCCGCATTAGAAGCATTGTCAAAGATTAAAGTTAATAAATTTAGAGTTGCCGAAGCAATAGAAAACTCACCTAAAGAGCCAGAAACTTTAGATGAGTTAGATGAGCTTTGGAAAGAACAAGAGGCATTTAGTGGCGAATCCTCAGAATGTAATACCTGCGAAGACGACGCAAGTTTAAATTAAAGGAGATATATTATGGTTTTTTTAAATCAGTTTTTTTTCGGTTATTTTCCCTATATTGCAATGACAATATTTCTTTTGGGCAGTGCAATGCGTTACGATAGAGATCAATATACTTGGAAATCAGATTCATCGCAATTGTTGCGCAAAAAAGGAATGTTGGTGGGCAGTAACTTATTTCATATAGGGATAATTTTATTATTTTTTGGTCATTTTGTTGGCTTGTTAACCCCAGAGTGGGTGTATCACCCATTTATGAGCGCAGGCACCAAACAAGTTATGGCAATGATTGCTGGTGGTATTTTTGGCACTATGTGTTTAATTGGAATGCTTATTTTGCTTAACAGACGCTTGTTTGATAAGCGTATCAGTAAGACCTCTAAATTTAGCGATACATTTGTTTTGCTTTATTTGTTTGTACAGTTATTGTTAGGTTTGGTTACTATTCCATACTCAGCTCAGCATTTAGATGGCAGTTCAATGGTTGCTTTGGCAAATTGGGCACAACATATTGCAACATTTAGAACCGGTGCTGCTGATTTTATTGTTGCTGAGGCTTGGGTGTTTAAATTGCATTTGGTGTTAGGAATGAGTTTGTTTATTATTTTTCCATTTACACGATTGGTGCATATTTGGAGCGTTCCAGTGCAATACTTGACTCGTAGCAATTATCAAATTGTTAGAAGAAGGGGGTAGCCAACTATGCCAATTAAAGTTAATAATGTGGAAATCACGGATGATGATGTATTTAGAGAAATGCAATATCAGACGGACGCTCCTAATGTTGAAACCGTTATTTTTAATGCAGCACAAGCATTAGTAGTGCAACAATTACTCTTGCAAGAAGCACAGATAGACAACAACGACAATGAACAAGAGGCAAAGATTAATCAATTATTGGAGGACAATTTGAGAGTGCCAACTGCTGATGAGGTTGCTTGTAAAAGGTATTATGAAAATAATAACAAAAAGTTTTTTGATAAGGATGCTAACCAGCAATTACCATTCAATTTGGTTCAAAATCATATCAAAGAATATTTGCAAAACCAATCAACTACTTCAGGTATTAACGAATACATTCAAATGTTAGCGGCTAATTCTGAAATAAAAGGGTTTGATTTCAAAGACCCTAGTGCAATGAATATCAGGATAAAATAAAAATGTTAAAAGTAAATGAAAAATTGATAGAAATAGACTCTGAAGGGTATTTAATTAATCCAGAAGAATGGAACAAAGAGGTTGCGATAGAACTGGCAAAATCAGAAGATATTGAATTGTCTGATGATTATTGGGCAATTTTTGATTTTATGCAAAGTTATTATAAAGAGCATGGAATTGTGCCAGATATAAGGCACACGGCTAAGAATTTTGGCGAACATTTAGGGGTTGACAAAAAATCCGCTAAAACCAAGTTATTCCTTATGTTTCCCTATGGTTATGTTAAGCAAACTTGCAAAATATCAGGCATGAAACGCCCAAGAGGTTGGAGTACAGGCTAACATCAAATTCAAAAAATAATACTATTTTAGAGACCTTTGCATAAATGATGATTAGCAAAATTTAATTTTTACTCCTCAAGTGAGTGAAAAGCGGGTTGTTGTTGATTATTTTTTAAAAGAGACCTTTGCATAAATAGGAACAATCATCAGAAACCCACTTTTCACCCACTTGGCGATTTTTTAAACCCAACCTTAGCTCTGCTAGGACAAGGTTTAA
>NZ_FQTR01000037.1 GCF_900128535.1 bacterium endosymbiont of Bathymodiolus sp. 5 South
TGTGCATAGCAACAAAACAGAACTTTCACCTATTGCACAACGCTTTAAAGATTTTATTATTGAGAGCAGCCAATTAAAAAACAAGAAATATAATTAATGTTTACACCCCTTATCTTTACATCTAACGACCAAGCTACGAAGCGTAGCGTAGTTTGCGTCCGAACGAGCGTCTTGTTAGGCTAACTGCTTATTTAGCATCGCTTTTTAACGCTGTAATTTCTGACCTTAAATCACTTAATTGTTCGTTTGTTTTTTTAGTTTCTGCAATTAATTCGCTTAATTTATCTTTTGTTCCAAAAATCGCAAATGGTAGCAAAAACCATAGAATAGCAAGAACAAATAAAAAAAGAACAACTACTACAACTACTCCATCCGATATTTCACCCATTACATTTTTCTTTTTAGAATTGAAATTTAATTAACAACTAATTAATACTGCTTTCACCAAATTAGCCTAACGCCGTTGATAACCGAGAATTTACAGCCTTACTAACCCATGAATGCAGGATCAAAGTTTGGATCTTCAGTATCAAACCCATAGTCCTTACAAAGTCTTACCATTCTGTCCCGTCGCTCACTACTAAGATTGTAACTATTGTAACTCTGGTAAACAATTATTTTAGCAATTTCTATTATTATATCTTTCTTTGAATACAATCTACCATAAATATACAGCGGGAAATCCTTATCGGGAAATTCAGCTGCCTCAAAAATATTAAACGCACCTCCAGTATCACTATTTGCAAGCAACTCCCCTCGACCTTGAAGAAAACGAAATTGCGGGTTTTCATAGCTTGGAGTGACGCCACGAATAGGGGCATTCTGAGACATTACATTAGCAATCTTTTTTGCAATCAAGGGAATACTCATAGAACTCTTAAGAGCAACAATGCCGGAAAGCGCAGGATTCCATTTATCAATCTGATTCTTATTAACACCATACCAAAGAAGGAATAATCTCTTATTACTCTCAATGTGTTGACGATGTAATACATCCAATTCGTGTTTTGTCCAAGACTTAGACATATACTTGGAGGAAAGTATGATCAAACCACATTTTGAAGCAAATAAGCCAGCATGAATCGAATCTAAAAGCCTGTCACCTACTTCAAGAGTTACAGGTGCAAACCATACCTTGAGCCCAAGAGATTTCAGAGAATCTACTACTTTCTTTGTATATGCCTCATCTTCTGTGGCATATGAAATAAAGACATCGTATGGTTTTTCTATCATAATTATTAACTCGCCAACCTTGCTATTTTTTACATACTTACGATACCAACAATAATTATAACTCTAAAGTAACACTTAAATGCAAACGCTATTGCACAGGTAGGCTTATTATACAGCTGAGAACATCATGGTCAAAATGTCATTTAAAAATTAAGTTGGACTAACTAAATACAACTGTTTTATTATTACAAGTTAGCACACGGTCTTCAAGATGGTATTGCAGCCCTTTAGCAAGCGTAACTTTTTCAATATCTTGCCCCATTTTTTGCATTTCTTGCACGCTATCACTGTGGCTAACTCTAAGCACATCTTGCTCAATAATTGGACCTTCGTCTAATTCGCTAGTAACATAATGACAGGTTGCGCCAATCAGTTTGACACCGCGCTGCGCTGCACGCTTATAGGGGTTACTACCTGCAAATGATGGCAGGAAAGAATGATGGATATTAATAATCTTGCCGCTATATTTGTCACACATTGCCTTTGGGATAATTTGCATATAACGCGCAAGTACGATCACATCGGGCTGAAAGGCATCAACTGCACTCATCATTGTCGCCATATCGATTTCTTTGGTGTTTTTATGAATAGCAACTTTTTTAAAATCTACATCGTACCAACTGGCAAGTTTTTTGAGTTTATCATGGTTAGACAAAACACCAATAATTTGAGCTTCCATTTCTGACTCATGCCCACGGTGCAACAAATCTGCCACACAATGTGATGACTTTGAGCCCATGATCAACACGCGTTTAAGTTTGCTAGCATCATTCATCTGCCAATTCATTTGGTACTTTTGAGCCAATTGTGCAAACTCTTGCTGGAATTCAGTAAATGAACAAGCAAGATTTGATTCAATCTCAATGCGCATAAAAAAATGCTTATTCTGTTCATTAAGATGATGATGCGCCTCTTTAATATTGCCATTACGCTCAAAAATAAATTGACTCACTTTGGCGACCAAACCATGTGCATCAGGGCAAGAAATGAGTAAGCGATAAATATTCATATCCAATACCTAAGTGCGGTATTCCGCATTAATTTTAATATACTCATAAGATAAATCCGTAGTCCAAACGCTCTCTTGCGTGTCGTTATTACCGATTTCAATAGTAACCACAATATTGTCCTTTGCCATCTGGGCACTACCTGCTGCTTCGGTGTAGCGCTCATCTAATTCACCACGACTAACAATACAAACCTCGCCGAGGTAAATATTAACCTCATCGGCTTTTAAATGTGTGATGTTTGAGCGCCCCACTGCCGCCAAAATTCGACCCCAATTGGCATCAGCGGCAAACAAGGCTGTTTTAACCAATGGTGAATGCGCCACCGTGTAAGCCACTTCCAAACAGTCTTCATGACTCGCACCGCCTTTAACGCAAATTTCAACAAACTTAGTTGCACCTTCGCCATCTTTGATAATTTTATGTGCTAAAACCTGTGTTACTTCATTGAGCGCTTGTTGAAATTCGTGTGTGCACTCACTCAACTCAACCTTTGATGCGCCGGTCGCACTGAGTGAGCAAGCATCATTGGTTGAGGTGTCGCCATCAACGGTAATACGATTAAACGATTGATTGGTCGCTGTTGTTAGGCAATCTTGCAACTCAGATTGAGTGGCTTTAACATCGGTAAAAATAAAACTTAACATGGTTGCCATGTTTGGACGAATCATACCTGAACCCTTAGCAATACCACTAATCGCTACTGTTTTTCCATTAACTCTAAATTGTTTTGAGACGGTTTTTTCAACCAAATCAGTCGTAAGGATTGCTTGTGCCACTTGAGATAAATGATCACTTGCCAATCTCGTTGAAAGTTTGGCAATATTATCTTTAAAACACTGCATTGGTAGGGGCTGCCCAATCACGCCAGTAGAAAATGGCAACACTTGTTCAGTGTCAATATCTAATGATTGCGCTACCATCTCACACACTTGATAAGCATTATCCAGCCCTTTATTGCTACCAGCAACACCTGTACCCGCATTAGCGTTGCCACTATTAATGACCAAAGCACGCACATGATTATTAAGATGGTTTTTTGCTACCACCACAGGCGCAGCGCAAAAAACATTTTGGGTAAATACTGCCGCTGTTGTGGTTTCAGGCACAAAAGAGACAATAGACAAATCCAATTTCTCAGCATCTTCAATCTTTGAATTTGCACTTGAATTTTGTGCGTGCTTAATGCCAGCATTAATAGCCGCACAGCTGACACCTTTAATATTTAATAATGAATTTTTCATTGCCAATCTAATTTTACCTCCAGTAGTCAAGAGTATTTTACTGTAAAAAAATATTATTTTAGACGAGACCTTTAAGGTAAGGAGATATAAACATTAATTACAAAATCACCTTGGCACTGCAAATAATCCTAGAAAATTGAGTATCCCAAATGGCTATTTCCTACAATATGCTAAAAATCATGGGACAGATGAAACATCTATAGATTGAATTTCAACTACTATTAAGAATGAATAATCTAGTGTAAAAATTTTGGCAATCGTAAGTTTGAAGTATCTGTAATTATGAATGTTTTGTTAATTATGGTACACTCAATATAAGTTTCCTAAAAAATATCAATTAATTTTGATATTTTTTATAAACTTTTTCTAATTTTATCTTTCTCGTATTGTAATAAATCCTGATTATTTTCTGATATTTTAATAACTTTTTCAATAACAGCATCTTCGCTTAATTCTTGATTTATTCCACCTTTCAACTTGTTAATTGCAGAAGTTGGTATTCCATATTCCGATAAAATTGTTAAATTGTCACGAATAAAATCATTTTCTATTTGATTTGCATAATAACTGTAATTCCCAGGATCCATATTATTTTTTTCACAAACATATTTTTGTAACTCATTCATGACACTTAACCACTTGGGAACTTTATATTGAAACCAGTGCCTTAGAATTTTGAAAGATTCCGTTACTGATTTTTGAAGTAATGCATCATCTGATAATTCAAATAGTGTTTTATTGTACTGATATTTTTTAAAATCTGTATCGTTTTTTTTATATTCGTCTTTGTCTTTTCTTACAGTTAAACCATTTAATATTAATTCAATTTTTTCTTTATTTTCATTTATCCAATCTCTATTAAGCTTATATTTTTGTAATTCATCATTAAATAACCAATAAACCGATTGTTTAATTCCATAAAGATTTGTAACCCTTATTAAATTCCCCAAGGTCATTGGTCTAGCAGTTTCTCCATCTTTCAATAAATATTTCCAAGCCAAAGATAAAATATAGGTTAATTGGTTATAATTAGGCAAAGTATTCCATTTAATTAAATCTATTTTTGTTTCAATATCAAGTTTTAATTGATCTAAAATTCTTTTTTGTCCATCTATTGACACTCCATTTTTTTGGAATAACCTCCTTTCTTCTGTTGGAATTTTTAGTAATTCTTTATATTCTGAAGAATCTTTAGTTGTTTGCTTTAAATCTTCATCTTTCATTCCATTAACAATTTCTTTTTTTACTGGATTTTGCTCAAAAAATGGGATATCTATAATCATTTCCTCTTCTCTTTCAGGCTCTGCATTAAAATTATAAATTTTACCAATATAATGAATCATCATTCTTCCAGAACGACCTTTTATATTTGAATAATCAAAATAATCTATATCGTTTAAGCCTTTTTTCTTATCAAAATAAATTATATTTTTAGCACTCGTATTTACTCCTTCAATAATAGTTGAGGTGCAGAATATATATTTTAATTTTTCCTCATTAAAATAATCTATCATTGATGAATTTATATGCTTTTGTAATGCCCCATCATTTATTCCTATTTCAAAATTTAAAAAATTAATTAAATTCCATTTTGGATTTATATTTTTCTCAATCCATTCTACTAATGGCAATTTTTCAATTTTTTGGATATTTTTTTCTTCTAAAAATTTTGTAAACTTATCGGCTAAAAACCTAACTCTATTTGGCGATGAACAATAAATAATTGTTTGTTCATCTTTTAAATCTAGTAATAATTCAAACAATTTATTCTCTTTAAATTCTTTAAATTTTCGAGGTTGATCAAATTCAGTTTTATTTTTTGAATAAATATCAATGGTTTTATTTTCAACAAGTGAATAATTGGTTTTGTAAAATATAGCATTGTATTTTTCTTCAAAACCTTCTGAGATTCCATCAATATTTGGCCCTAATAAATAAAATTGTGGCACTGGTGTTTGTTGTAATAATTTATAAAAAGCATTATTTAATACATCTGACCTTTCGTCGTCTCTTTTTGCACTCAATTTGTAAAATTCATCAATAACAAAAAAATCTATTTGTGGCAAATTCGGATACTCCATTACCCTCTCAGCAGTAAGCAGAAACAAATTCCCTTTTTCTTCTAATGATTGCTGTGAGGTTCTTACGATAATTCTATAGTTTTCTTTATATTTTTTTAATTTTTTTCTCGTTTCATCTAGTAGAGCGAGCGTTGGTTGGATGACAAGAATATTTTTAAATTTACTACTTGCTACAATTTCTTCAATTAAAAGACTTTTCCCAAAACTTGTTGGTGCACTCACAATAAGATTTTTTTTACTATCTAATATTTTCTTTAAATATTTTTGCTCTTCATGAAAATATTTCCCATCTAAATTTTCAGAAAAATGTGATTCTTTTCTGATTTGTCCTGCTAAATTATCAAATTTAAGTCTTTCTTTTTCTTTTTCTAAATATGGATAGAATCCTGCTGATTCAATTAAGTCAGTCCAAATTTCAATAGTCTCACTCGGAATCTTGCTCCAATTATCTAAAATATAAATAATTATTTTTCTCCCTTCTTCCTCATTATTTCTTAATAAAACTGATGTAGTTTTTGCAAAAGAAAAACTTTCATCTATTGAAATAGAACTTTGATTTGCAATTTTTGATATTATTCCTTCAGTTTCCATAAATTAAGAATTTTGTTGATTATAAAGCTTTATGTGTAGCCTCTTTACAAGTTCTTTTTTACTTGGAACAGGAAATAACATAAGAACGATATTTAAATTTGTAGATATTGGCTCTCCAGAGTCTTTATACCTTGTCTTAATTTTTTCCAAGCCCCTTTCTAGTCTTGTTTTTAAAGTACTAATTTCTGCTTTATATTCTTTTTTAAATTCATCAGCAGCTTCATCTGTACGATTGCTAAAAACATTAGATGTGTATGTGCAAAGCAATGGAATGGTTATTGAGTTAAATAATTTTTGTAAACTTTCTCCATCTCGAAGTCCATCAATTTTTTTAAACCACTCGTCTTTTTCTTTTATAAATTTTTCATATTCATCTCTTGTATTTAAATCTGTGTACTCATCCAATGAAATAAAGTTTCTTTTTTTATTTCCTATCATTACAAATTCTCCTGCAGGAGTTGTTAAGAAATCTTTTATAAAATGTTTTTCTATATCATTAAGAAGCTCATCTACACCAGTTTCTCCATTTCGGAGTAATTTTGACTCTCCTAAAAATAAGGATGTTTTTTTAGGATTAGATAATGAGTTTCCAATATGAACAGAGTCAAAACCATGAGCTGGAATTCCCGGAGAATCTTTAGCAAATATTTTTGACACTAAAGGCAATGTTTTTAAGAAATCTCTCAATAATAAATGTAGTATTAATTCGCCAAAATCGCCTCTATTTGAGTATTTCTTTTCATAAAATTCATCTTCATTTTTATATTTTAATTCCCCTGCTTTTGTTATGTGATTGTTTGAATATTTTTCTCTGTGTTTGGGGTTGTTTTTTGGATCAAATTTTTCAATTTTATACACCATGCAAGCAGCTTTTTGAATTTCTTGTATTGTGTATGTGCTTAATATGCCCTCATGAAACCCAAAAGAAAAATCAACAATAGCCGACATAATCTTCTTAACTAATGAATCATACCTATATTCACCAAAATCAAAACCTACAAAATAGGCTCTCAAATCTGCATTTGATATGTGTTCAGTTATCACACTTTCTGAGTTAAATATTGTATTTGACATAATGAGTATATTATACCTTGAAGCTTTGAAAAACCGATAGACAAGATAAGGAGATCAGATAAGGAGGCTTCAAAGGTGTAAAAATACTTAGAGAAATCATTAATTCTAGTAATAAACAAAACAAAGTTATTTCAGAATCTGGACTAAAAAATGGGTGATATAGACAGATTACAAAGCTTTTTTTAGTGTCCAGTCAAATGAGGAAACTTCATTGCGCCTCCCTTATGTCTTTCTTCATTTACAATGCCGACAAGTAGATTCGGTGATGATTGGAATACGATTGCCATTGGCTTTTTTACCGGTATACATCAACATTATTATTGAGGCTATCAAAATACTCAGAGACACGCCAATCCATAACAATGAGCTTGCTGGATGCTGAGCAAAAGTACCTATTTGATAAAAAACTGTGGCTGAAAAATACGCCAAACCAGTGGCCCACAGTGCACCAACCAATGCCCAAGTTTTTCCAATTTCACGCATCATAGCACCAAATGCAGCAACACAGGGGAAATACAACAAAATAAAGAGTAAATAAGCAAAAGCGCCAATCTTGCCATCAAAACGAGATACCATAGCACCAAATGTCTCGGTAGAGACTTCTTGCGAGCGTGCCGCTGATGCTTGTGAATGCGTATCATCAAGCACACCCAATCCTAATGGGTCTGATAAATTTTGTAATGCTTCATTAAGGTTAACAGGAATAGTCGTTAATGCCTGTATCAACCCATCTTTCAAGCTGTATTCAGATACCTTGCTCTCATTAACCCCTTCTTCTGTATCGATACTAGAATACAAGGAATCCAGCGTACCAACCACCACTTCTTTAGCGAGAATACCTGTGATAATTCCCACGGTTGCTGGCCAGTTGTCCTGTTCAATGCCCATTGGCTTAAACACTGGTGTTATTGTTTGCGCTACTTTACTTAATAATGAGTTTTTAGAATTTTGATTGCCAAAACTGCCATCAACACCAATACTATTCACCACATTGATAATCATCACTACCAGCACAATAATCTTACCTGCGCCTAGTACAAAAGCTTTCAATTTGTTCCAAGTGTTGATAATTAAATTTCTAAAAGAGGGTAATTGATAAGTCGGTAATTCCATCAAAAAATCGCTAGTATCATCGCCTTTAAACGCGCGTTTTAAAATTAAGCCTGTCAAAATAGCAAATAAAACACCTATCACATACAAAGCAAATACAATGTTTTGACCACCGACTGGAAAAAATGCAGCTGCAAATAAAGCATACACCGCAAGTCTAGCGCCACATGACATAAAAGGCGACATCAACACAGTGGTAACCCGCTCCCTATGTGTATCAAGCGTTCGTGCTGCCATAATGCCGGGCACATTACAGCCAAAGCCAACGATAAGCGGAATAAATGCTTTACCCGACAATCCAATTCTTCGCATAAACTTATCCATTACAAAAGCAGCTCTTGCCATATAACCCACTTCTTCTAATAGCGTTAAGAATAAGTAAAGCGCCGCAATAATTGGAATAAAAGTTGCCACTACTTGAATGCCACCACCCATACCATCGGCAATAATAACCACCAAAAGTTTAGGTATTCCAATCGCATTTAATACATTCGCCACACCATCAACAAAAATAACGCCTGTGGCAATATCAAAAAAGTCAATTAAAGCACCGCCAAAATTAATACTGACTAAGAATAACAAATACATAGTCATTAAGAATATTGGCACGCCTGTCAAACTACCTAATATTAATTTATCAACTTTATCTGAGAGGGTTTTTTTAAAATTAACACTATGCTGAACAACTTGATTGGCAATTTTATCAGCATAATTAAATCGACTTTCTGCCTCTAACAAACCAACTTGAGCTTCATCACCCGCATCTTGTGCGACTTTAATCTCATCATTGGGATAATCAATAACTAACTTTGTAGTAGGATTAAAGTCTTCTATTGTCTGAAATAAGGCTGAAAAATCAAGTGTTTCTTTGAGTGAGATTGGAATAACTTCGCAACCCATGGATTGTTTTAATGCATCAATATCAATTTCCATACTGCGCTTACGCACAACATCCATCATATTAAGTAACACAATAACATTAACCCCTAACTCTCTGAGTTGCGTGGTTAAATAAATCCCACGCTCTAGCGTTGAGCCGTCAACAATATTAAAATACAAATGTTCAGGATGACTAAGCACAAAGTCTCTGGCAATTTTTTCATCCATTGACGACTCTTTATTATCAATTGAATAAACGCCTGGCAAGTCAACAATTTTATAAGATTTACTTGCTAGACTAAAGTCACCTTCTTTACGCTCAACGGTAACACCTGGCCAATTGCCCGTGCGTTGTTTTGCCCCTGTCAATAAATTAAAGAGCGTTGTTTTCCCAGCATTTGGATTGCCAATTAATGCAATTTTTGCAAATGTCATACTATGGTTACCTTGATTAAATGCGCCATGGTTCTCCCTACGCTGACTCGTGCGTTGCCCAAAGCCAAAACGATATCGCCGCCACGATTTCTTAAAATAGATACCGTTAATCCAGCCTTTATACCCAAGCCTAAAAGTTTGATTTTTTTTGACTGTGACAAATCAATATGGTTTATTTTACATAGACTCCCAATTTTTTGATTTGACAATAACGCCATCACTTACACCCCCACCTTTGTTTGTTTTAACAAAATAATGCAAATGATAACCGTTATCATTTATATTGTCAAGCACAACTTTATAGAGGCCTTTGCATAAATAGGAATGATTGGCAAAATCCAATTTTTACCCAATTGGTGATTTCTTTAAACCTTGCCCTAGCAGGGCTAAGGCTGGGTTTAAAAAATCGCCAAGTGGGTGAAAAGTGGGTTTATGATGATTATTCCTATTTATGCAAAGGTCTCAAATCAACTAAAAAATCAAAAAACCGCCTATATGGTAAATAATACTCATAACAAACAACATTCATTTGTTATATTGTTGAGCGAACCTTTGGGTTATTCAAACTTCATCATGGTTTAGGCAAAACAAGATACCTTGGATTAAAGCGAAAAATTATGAATAATACGAAGGGCTTGATTTGAAAATTTGAAAAAACTAATTGGTTTTTTTAATGCTATAATTAAGTTCTTGGGGTGTATTTAGCATTATGCCAACCAAAAAAAACAAATTTATAAAAACCAATAATAGGGAAATAAATCATGTCTACAACGCCAACCTTAACAATTACAGGAGGTGGTGGGAAAAATACTGCTTCCAATACAATCACCTTTAATTTCAGTGAAGCCATTAGAAATGGATCGTTTAGCGTTGATGATATCAGAATTTCAAATGGTACCATTAATGCAGGCTCATTCACCAAAATAAGTGACACTCAATACACCATTGTAGTAACCCCAAGTCTAGGTGGACAGCATTCTAATGTTGCCATTACAGTGCTAGCAAACACTTTTGTAGATATTGTTGGTAATACCAACACTGCCATCGCTAAAAATACAACCAAGATTAGTGATTTAAAAGATCAGGTTGATATTGACGGTAGTGGCTTTGATGTTGTTTTAACGAGTTGGAATGTATCCCATGTAAGTGATGCGAGCAAAGCATTTTATAACACACCCTCTTTTAACCAATACATTGGCGATTGGAATGTTAGTAATGTGACTAATGTGTCCTGGATGTTTAAGCGCGCAACCACCTTTAACCAAGATATTGGTGATTGGGATGTTGGCAAGGTAACTGATATGTCTGGGATGTTTATTGGCGCAGATGCCTTTAACCAAGATATTGGTCGTTGGAATGTTAGCAATGTAACTAATATGTATCAGATGTTTCATCAAGCAAATGCCTTTAACCAAGATATTGGTCGTTGGAATGTTGGCAAGGTAACTAATATGTCTTTGATGTTTGCTTACATATACACCTTCAACCAAGACATTGGTCGTTGGAATGTTGGTAATGTGACTAATATGTCTTCGATGTTTGATGAAGCAAATGTCTTTAACCAAGACATTGGTCGCTGGAATGTTGGCAAGGTAACTAATATGTATTGGATGTTTGGTGGTGCAGATGCCTTTAATCAAAACATTGGCCATTGGAATGTGGGTAAGGTGACTAATATGTCTTGGATGTTTAATGATGCAAGCTCTTTCAACCAAGATATTGGTCATTGGAATGTTGGCAAGGTAACTAATATGCGTGGGATGTTTCATAGCGCAGATGCCTTTAACCAAGACATTGGTAATTGGGATACTGGCAAGGTAACCAATATGTCTTTGATGTTTTATGAAGCAGGTGCCTTCAACCAAGATATTGGTAGTTGGAATATTTCAAGTTTAACAAATGCAACAGACATGTTTTATAATAACACAATGATGAGCATTGCCAATATGGACAACACCTTACGCGGTTGGGCAAAGCTTGATACCGCCGCAGGAGAAACTGCTATTCAGAGCAATGTTATTTGGGATATCGGTATCGTAAACTACACCGATGCCACTGCCAAACAATATTTAATAGACACCTATGGTTGGACTATTAGAGGTGGCGTTTTTGATAGCAGCAAGATGATAGTGGGCAGTAATCACGCTGACGCACTTAACGCAAGTGCCACCCAAACCACACTACACGGTTTGGGTGGTAACGATACGCTGACTGGTAGTGCCACAGATGACCTCTTAATCGGTGGTGCAGGCGATGATACTTTCACCGGTGCAGGTGGCAGAGATATCTTTGATTATGGTTTTAAAAACGCAGGCAATGATATTATTAATGACTTTACTGTAGGAAACATAAAGACAAATGCCAACGCAGATATTATTGACCTTAGAGACTTGTTGATAGGATATAACGCCACCTCCAATCTGAGTGATTTTGTCACAGCAACTGCCGAGGGCACTGGCACTAAATTGACTATTGACCATGACGGTACTGGAATATCTAATAACTCAGTAACCATTATTTTAAAGAATGTTACTTATACTACCGATTTGTTAACTAACTTGAATACCAATGGCAATTTAGCACTTGATTCCATTCAACCAACTCTGATAATTACAGGCAGTGGTGGTGCAGATACTGCCGCTAACACAATCACCTTTAATTTTAGTAAAATCATTAGGGATGGGTCGTTTACCGTCGATGATATTGACATTGAAAATGGCACCATTAATGCGGGTTCATTTACCAAAGTAAGTGCAGCTCAATATACCATTGTAGTAACTCCAAGTTTAGGTGGGCAACATTCTAATGTTGCTATTACAGTGGCTGCAAACACTTTTGCAGATATTGCTGGCAATGCCAATGCTGGCATCGTTAAAAATACAACCAAAATTAGCAACTTAAAAGCTCGAATTGATATTGACGGTAATAACTCTGATGTTGATTTAACCCGTTGGGATGTGTCTCATGTGAGCAATGCGAGCAACGCATTTGAGGGCGCAACCTCTTTTAACCAAAACATTGGTAATTGGGATGTTGGCAATGCAACTAATATGTCTTTGATGTTTTATAAAGCAGACGCCTTCAACCAAGATATTGATGGTTGGGATGTTAGCAAGGTAACCGATATGTCTGGGATGTTTCACAGTACAGATACCTTTAACCAAAGTATTGACAGTTGGAATGTTGGCGAGGTCACTAACATGTCTGGGATGTTTTATAAAGCCAATACCTTTAACCAAGCTATTGGCAGTTGGAATGTTGGTAAGGTAACTAATATGTATTTGATGTTTGGTATCGCAGATGCCTTTAACCAAGACATTGGCCGTTGGAATGTGGGTGAGGTAACTAATATGTCCAGAATGTTTGATGAAGCCAATACCTTTAACCAAGACATTGGTCGTTGGAATGTTGGTAAGGTGACTGATATGTATTTGATGTTTGGTGGCGCAGATGCCTTTAACCAAGATATTGGCCGTTGGAATGTTGGCGAGGTAGTTAATATGTCTTGGATGTTCACTTACGCAAAAACTTTTAACCAAGACATTGGTGATTGGAATGTTGGTAAGGTCACCAATATGCATTCGATGTTTAGTGGCGCAGGTGCCTTTAACCAAGATATTGGCAATTGGGATATTTCGAGTTTAACAGATGCAATAGGTATGTTTGATGATAGCAAAATGAGTATTGCCAATATGGATAACACCTTACGCGGTTGGGCAAAGCTTGATACTGCCACAGGAGAAACCGCTATTCAGAACAATGTTACTTGGGGTATCAAAAACTACACCGATGCCACTGCCAGACAATATTTAATAGACACCTATGGTTGGACTATTAAAGGTGGCGTTTTTGATGGTAGCAAGACGATACAAGGCAGTAATAACGCTGACACACTTAACACAAACACCACAAAAACCACACTACACGGTCTAGATGGTAACGATACGCTGACTGGTGGCGCTACAGATGACATCTTGATCGGTGGTGCAGGCGATGATACTTTAACCGGTGCAGGTGGCAGAGATATCTTTGATTATGGTTTTAAAAACGCAGGCAATGACATCATTAATGACTTTACTGTGGGCAACATAGGGATGAATGCCAATGCAGATATTATTGACCTTAGAGATTTGTTGATAGGATATAACGCCACCTCCAATCTGAGTGATTTTGTCACAGCAGCTGCCGAAGGTACTGGCACTAAATTGACTATTGACCATGACGGCACTGGAGTATCGGGTAACTCAGTAACCATTACTTTGGAAAATATTGCCTACACCAGTACATTGTTGGCTGAATTAATTGCGAATGGCAACTTAGCGCTTTCCCCAACATCCATAGTCTCAAATATTACCACCACTGCTGCTCTTACTACTAATAATGATAATCATTTAATCACTGATTTTACTAATTACAGAGTTGCACTAGATGGTAATGACTTTACTTGTGTTAACTTAACAGCTGGTTGGGGTTGGGGCAATGCAGGGTCTTTCTCTAATCAGGGTTTTAAAGGTAACGGTGCATTGACTTTTACAGCAGCAGCTGGTACAAGCAGTCAAGGTGTTGTAGTTGGGTTATCTCATAGCAATGTGGGTCTAGATCGTTATGATAGTGGCTATAAAAATATTGCTTATGCGATTTATCTTGATGCTGATGGCACGCTTGATATCTACGAACAAGGCAATGAAAAAGTGAGTAACTTCAGCGGAGGCTTTACAGAAAATGACCTCTTTAAAATTGAGAGAATAGGCACAGAGGTTAAATATTATAAAAATAACATGTTGATATACACATCAACAGTCGCCTCCACTGAGGCGCTAAATTTTGATTCCGCGTTTTCTGTAGAAGGACAAAAAATTAACAATGTCCAACTGTTTGGCGTTGACGGCACTGCCCCAGTTGCTAGGATGAATAGTGCAAAGGTTTTAGAAGGTGCCATCATATCTGTGGAAAGCTCAGAAGTTGGAACTGCTTACTTGATTAAGGAGGGTGAGGACATTAGCACACCTCTCAAACTTGAAATGGCAGTAAGGAAAAACACAGGAGCTAAAGTTACAATTAACACTGCCAATACCATACAAAACCTAGACACTTCAGACTTAGCGGAGGGTACTTACAAACTTTATACCATTGATAATGTAGGCAATATCTCAATTGCCGCCCATATTATGACATTTACTGTTGACGGAATTGTAAATACTACTCAGACAATCAATATTATTACTGGTAACAACTTAAACGGCACTAGTGCTAGCGAGGTATTGATTGGTGGAACAGGTGATGATACTATCAACGGCGGTGGCGGTATTGGTTATAATCTTCTTTATGGCGGTGCTGGTGATGACATTATTAACGGTGGCACAGGCGGTAATAGCATTACAGGTGGTGCAGGTGTTGATACGCTCACGGGTGGTCTAGGTCCTGGTTACCCTGGTGGTCCAGGTCGCAATATTTTTATATATAATGCTGTTACAGATAGTACGATTGCCAGCGGTGGCGATACTATTACTAACTTCCATTTTATTGGCTCTACCATAATAGATAGGTTAAAACTTAACGATGTAATGGATTTCAATACTTCGGATATTGCTACTAATTTAGCTAAATATATTCACGCCGAAGTTGATGGTGATAGCAATGTTAAGCTTTATATTAAGCACGACGGCTTAGAGTCAGGAATAGTAGATAGTTCTACCGCAGACATGCTTATTAATCTAACTGTGACTAGTGCTGCTAATGCCAATGCACTTGCTGCATTACTTAATGATAATAATCTAAACGAGTATTACTTTTAATCTTGGTTAAATGTAGCATAATCCTTCCTACACTGACTCGTGCATTACCCAAAGCCAAAACTATAAAACCCCAACGATTGCAGACAACAATCTAAATTTTCTTATTTTAAACCCGTTAAACTAACGACAGATATAGAGGATTATTATATTGACCTTAAAGACTTGTTAGTCAACCCTTAAAAACCACACAACAAATTGATTTATAACAATAAAACCAACAATAACCATAGACAAATCAACCAACTTTTGCTAAAATACCTCTTATTTCTTGGTCGTTTTGCTTAAAAAAAATGTTAACTAAATCCAGCCCAATATCCACCCAATCAAATCTTTTTCATTCAGAGCTCTTTTCTCAATTAGATGTCAAAGACCCTTTAATACAACTAGCCAACACTATTAATTGGACAGTC
>NZ_FQTR01000038.1 GCF_900128535.1 bacterium endosymbiont of Bathymodiolus sp. 5 South
TTTGAAGTACCTTGCATCGTTTAATATATACTGCTTTATCTCTTGTTTCTGAATTTGAGATAGAGCCTCATCACTCTTGCCATTTTCTATAACATCACGCATCAAACCTCTTATTTTCTCACTAGAGTTAATGGTATTTTGTTGATCTTTAACAGTGCATTGTTTGTCATACTCATCTAATTCTGGATCAAAATCTAAAAGTTCTTGTGGATTTATTATATCTTTCCTCCAACTAGGGTTATTCACAATATAATCCTTTAAACATTTAAGAGCAAAGTCATGATATTCTGCTTTATCTTTAGCATTTAGTGCTTTTAATTTCTTAATATAAAATATAAATGTTTCAGGGTTTAAATGTGATGCATCTTTATCAATAATAATATTTTGTTCTTTTAGAAAATTCCATAAATCTGATACAAACACCTTCTTCTTATACTGCATATCATATTGATGCTTTTCTAGAATACCTTTATGCCTAGAATATAAACTCTGATTATTGATTTTAGATCTAACAATCTTTTTAAAAGATTCTTCATCAGTAAGTGAGGTTTGGCAATATTCAAAAAGTTTAGTAACAATATCACTTTTCAAGAAATAGGCTTCATAGCTATAACCATAGGCTTCATAGCTATAACCATAGGCTTTACTAATTAAGGACAATAAATCTTCATATTTCTTATTTTTCTTTAATTTATCAGAGGCATCAGACCGTATCCTTTTATTTGCATATTCTGTAAGTTCAAGAAAAGAAGAGGTCTGTGCGTTAATGGCGGCAATTTCGATAATATTGCCCACTATCTCAGTTGTAACTTCTGGCACATCTTTAATATCAGACTCAATAAAAGAGAAATCATTTAATGCATTTATAATTCGACTAATAACCCTTATATTGTTTATCTTATGTCTTGTTAAATATTTTTGTAGTGGATATTCTTTAAAGGCGGTTAATTTATCTTGCAATATCTCTAACGATTCAAAGGGTCTTGGATCATAACTAAATTCATAATCAATCAACTTTTCTTTATATTTATCAAGTGTCTCCTTGTTATCCCTCAGTTCATCTTCATTTAAAATCATAACAACGCTACAATTTTTTTGTTCTTTTAGTTCGGATATAAGCCCTAGAACTTCTTTTAATTCCATTGACGATGATAGCCTTTCAAAATCATCAAAACATACAATAATATCCTTAAAATCCTGCTTATCAAGCAAAGTAATACCGATGCCAATATATGGGATTGTTATATCCTTAATGTGCTTTGCAGTAGTATGCCAAGCCTTTTTCTTTTTAGAAATAACTTGTAAAAATATATCTGTTCGAATACTTGAAATCGTTTCTTTACCAAATAAAGAAACATAAGCCACTTTTTTATCTGTTAGTTGCTCCTTAAATTGATGCCAGAAATAGGTTTTCCCCACGCCCCATTTGCCATTAATTGAAACAACAACAGACTCATCTTTGGTAAGAATATTATTTAGCTTCTTTTTTAAATCTTTAACACTCATTATATTTTTTTGTTTGTTTGTTTAATAACATCGCATCACCATAGGAGAGAAATCGATATTTTTGTTCAATGGCATGTTGATAAATTTCCATCATTCGCTCTCGTTTGATAAAGACACTCACAGTTTATTTTGTAATTGGGTAAAAAATACTTCAAAACTGGGTAAATCCAACTGCGCCTCTCTTTGTTTTTGCCCCCACATTGGCTCTGGGAAATAACTGTCTGTTTCAAAACGCGCCATAATGTGCCAGTGGACTTGGGGCAATAAGTTTCCAAAAGAGGCGATATTAATCTTATCTGCATTGAAATAACTTAACATTAACTTTTCAGTGATGTCAAGTATTCTAAAAATCTCAGCTTTTTCTGCTGTTGTACATTGGCTAAATTCTTTAACTTTTCGCTTAGTAAAAACTTTCACCCATGGAATTTCACTGGGTTCAATTGCCACTGTTACTAATGTATTTTCATACATCATCTTGCTCCTCATTTATATCAGTTTTTCCATATTCCAACTGTTTGTATATCGCCAAATAACTTTGAATACTTTCAACCGAACCTATTGAGTCAATGCCTTGTTTTACCCAATCATCAAGTGCTGGATTTTGTGGCACTTGGGAAAAAAGTGTGCGTCTTTGCACATCGCTAATTAAATTTTCTTCTACCAATTTATTGATATGCCCTAAAACGGTAGAAGTGGCAAAATCACGGTTTTTCATTATCTCTTCTACTGATGATCCTTGCTGAATTAATGCCAGCGTTAAATGATAAGTTTTATGTAAGGGTGTGTCAGGCTGTTTAGGTTGTGAAGCCTCATATTTTAACTCTACTTGCGCCGCTTCTTTGTGTTCTGGCTCTTGAAAATCGTTAGTGCGAAGCGTGTTAATTAGCGCCAAAAATTGTTCGCCATATTTTTTATATTTGACTGCACCAACCCCATTAATTTGCAAGAACTTTGCTTCATTGTCAGGCAAGAAATAGGCTATTTCTTGTAAAGTTTTATTATCAAAAATAATATAAGCAGGCATGTTGGTTTCTCTTGCAATTTCTGACCTGAGCGTACGCAAAGATTCAAAGATTGCTTCATCAACATCATACTTAGGTGGTGCAGATTTTTTGACGACGCTTGGTTTGCTTAATTTAAAATGCGTGGCACGCATATCCACTGATGCTGCGGATTGTAAAATGGGTTTTGCTTTGTCGGTTAGCTTCAAACTGCCATACTCACCAGCAACTTGGATTATTTCTAATTCCAACAATCGGTCGCCAACTATTTTCCATTGTGGCTTGCTACAGTCTTTACCAATACCGTAAACAGTCAACTCATCGTGTTTATTGTTCAAAATTCTTTGAACTTTTGAACCTCTTAAAACATCAATAATGTAGTTTTGTCCGAATAACTGCTCGGTACGATAAATGGTGGATAAAAATTTCTGCGCTAACTCAGTAATATCTTGCCGCTCAGTATCAGGTTCGGTGCAATTATCACAAAGCGTGGCACAAGGGGATATTTCATCGTCAAAATAACGACTCAGTGCCTGATGACGACAGCCCTCGGAAAAAGCATATTGCTTAACGATATTAAGTTTTTTGAAAGCCAGTTTTTTATAATCTTCATTTTCTATTTCTTCAATAAAACGCGCTTGTTGTCCAATATCAGCAGTGGAATACAACAGTAACACATCACTGGGCAATCCATCACGCCCCGCTCTGCCAATTTCTTGATAATACGCCTCAACAGTTTTGGGTATGGAGGTATGCACCACAAAACGAATATCACTTTTATCAATACCCATGCCAAAGGCAATAGTAGCCACCATAATATCGGTTTTTTCGTGGATAAAATCAGAAAAAATATCTTTGCGTTTTTGGGTATCCAGTCCAGCATGGTAGGCTTGAGCGCTGAGACCCTTCTCTTGTAAAAACTTAGCTAGGCTTTCAGTTTTAGCACGGGATTGAGCGTAAATAATACCTTGTTCATTCAGATGTTTTTCTAAGAAATCTAATATCTGTTGATTGCCATTCCCTTGTCTGGCAACAGCACTGATATACAAATTATCACGAAAAACTGTGCCCCGAATAATACTGTCTTTTTGTTTGAAATTCAGTTGTACAACAATATCTTTTTCTACTTGATGGGTTGCTGTTGCCGTAAAAGCAGCAACAGTAATATCAGGAAAATTCGTTTTTAATAAGCCTAACTCACGATAATCCGCTCTGAATTCATGCCCCCATTCACTCACACAATGTGCTTCATCGACTGCAAAAAATGCAATTTTTATAGACTTTAAAAATGATAAAAAATAGGCATTTTGTAAGCGTTCTGGTGCGACAAATAAAACTTTAATGTCTTGATTTTTAAGCGCTGCTTCAGTGGCTCGAATTTCTTCCATAGTCTGCATAGAAGACAACATTGCTGCTTTCACGCCTTTATTTTCCAAGCCTAATATTTGGTCTTGCATTAACGCCAATAAAGGCGATATCACCACCAAAACCCCCTCCATTAATAATGCAGGTAATTGGTAACATAAAGATTTTCCACCGCCTGTTGGCAAAATTAATAAAACATCTTCACCGGCTAAAATTTTATCAACTGCTTGCTCTTGTAATGGACGAAAAGAATCAAAACCAAAAACCTCTTGCAATGTTTGTTGTTTATTTGCCATTGCTATTTTTTACCAGTCAGTAACATCGCATCACCATAGGAGAAAAATCGATATTTTTGTGTAATGGCATGTTGATAAATTTCCATCATTCGCTCTCGTCCGATAAAAGCACTCACTAACATCAGCAAGGATGACTTAGGTAAATGAAAGTTAGTCACCATCATATCAACAACTTTGAATTCATAGCCTGGATAAATAAAAATATCCGTTTCTTCTCGTGTGGCTTTAAGTATGCCAGATTTTGCAGCTGATTCTAAAGAACGAACGGCTGTTGTGCCGATGGCAATAATGCGTCCGCCGTTGGCTTTGGTTTGGTTGATTTTATCAACACTATCTTGAGAAATCTCATAATACTCACTGTGCATAGTATGGTCTTTGATATTGTCAGTTTTCACCGGTTGGAAAGTACCTGCGCCTACATGCAAAGTAACGAACGCCGAATCAATGCCTTGGTCTTTTAAAGAATTAAGCAAAGCATCATCAAAATGCAATCCTGCCGTAGGTGCGGCAACTGCGCCGTCGTGTTTGGCATATACGGTTTGATAACGACTCAAATCCTGTTCATCATCTGTGCGTTCAATGTAGGGTGGTAAGGGGATATGCCCAATATTGTCTAACAATGCAAGCAGTGAATCGGTGGCAAATTCAAGCGTATAAAAACCATCTTGTTTATTGAGAACACTCGCTTTTTCGCTGTTTTCAAGTGTAATTTTACTGCCTATTTGTGGCGCTCTAGAGGCACGAATCATTGCCAACACCTGTTTGTCATTTAGCAAACGCTCAATCATTATTTCAACCTTTCCACCGCTGTCTTTATGTCCAAATAATCGTGCTGGGATGACTTTGGTATTGTTCATCACCAACAAATCACCCGATTGTATAAAATCACCTATTTGATGAAATTGTGCATCTATAAGATTGGATTGAGCGATTAAAAGCCGTGAATCTGTCCTGTTTTTTGACGGATGTTGTGCAATCAGTGACTTAGGCAAGTCAAAGTCAAAATCACTGAGTTGCATCTTTAAAGTCTTTGGTATTAAATAACACCAGCACTTGGTAAGTAGCATTCACAACAGCACGAGGGGTAATAGTAGCACCGGTAAAGGCATCAAATGTACCGCCATCACGCTTAACCCCCCATTGCTTTTTAGTCAAATTAGACAAAGATAATCCTCGAAATTGCTTAATCCAATTTGATTTTTTAGTTTCGATTTTATCGCCCAATCCTGGCGTTTCTTTATGCGTAATAACGCGCACACCCAAAAGTTTTTTGTCACTGCCAATACCTGTCAATAAACGGATATTACCGTTATAACTCTTTGGATAAGTGTGTTCAATCAAGTAAGCAAAAATGCGATTATTCTTTTTAGCAGGGTAAATGCTAAGCGTTTGTTTAATACCGTGTAAATTGACTTCTTTTAAAATTTTATCTTGCAAAATATTATTGTCATAACCCTGAACCAATTCTCCAAGGCGCTTAAGCAATAATTGCTCTTCATTATATTTGATCTGCTCCTGGGTAGAATCTTGCACAAGGGAAACAAAAAATACGCTAGCTAAACTAAAGACTAGCAGTAAAAATCCTGCCTTGAATATAGGCTTGCTATTCATTTGCCAAACACCTTAGGCTGCGTGTAATAATCAATCAATGGCACAACAATATTCATCAATAAAACAGCAAACGCAACCCCATCTGGATAACCACCGAAAGTACGGATAATGACAATCAATACACCAATCAAGAAGCCATAAATTAATCGTCCTTTCGGGGTGGTGCTAGCTGAAACTGGATCAGTAGCAATGAAGAATGCGCCCAACATTGTTGCACCGAGCATTAAGTGATTTTGTACAGGTAGGTATTCACCATCACCTAATGACACTAAAAATGCAGTTACTATAATGCCTGACAAAAAAGCAGCTGGAATGTGCCAAAAAATAACACGCCTAGCAAGTAAATATAACCCACCCAACAAGAAACCTGCGTTGATCCATGCCTGAGCGCTTGAATGTAGGTTCAATTCACTCATCATCTTACCTAAACTCAATTGAATTTTTACATCATCTAATCGCGTTGCACCGCTCAGTGCGTCCACCATATTGGAATTAAGATTAAAAATCACATCGAATGCTTGACTGAAATTAACAAACTCACTGGCCCAAGTTGTCATCGGTAAAGGGTAAGAAATCAGCAAGAAAGCATAGCCCAACATTGCCGGATTAAAAGGATTGTTACCCAAACCACCATACAGTTGCTTGCCAAAAATAATGGCAAAACTCACGCCCACAACAACAATCCACCAAGGTGCAATACTGGGAATAGAAATCGCCAATAAGATAGCTGTTAAAATAGCAGATCCATCGGCAATTGCAGGCTTAATAGGGTGTTTTCTGATTTTTAAAAATGTTGCTTCTACTGCAATTGCCACTACCACTGCCAAGAATATTTGCACGATAATGCCCCAGCCAAAAAAAGCATACGCCGCACTAATGCCCAGTACAAGTGCATAAATAACTTGGCGCATCATCTGCGAGGTTGAGCTAAATACTGCTGTCATTTTTTTAGAGCTCCTTTATTTTTCACTCTTGCTACTGCTTGCGCTATTTTGTCTTTTTGGGTTTTATCTTCTGCCATTTTCTTTTTCAATTCTTCTTTTTTTCTTGCCATCATCTCAGAACGCTCTGCCTTATTACGCTCAACTCTAAACTCTTTAAATTCAAATCGCTCTCTAGCAACATCTGCCTTTTGTTGCTCTTTGGTTTGCTTGCAATGCAATGCTTTAGCAAATGAGAAATACTGCGCTAATGGAATGTGGCTAGGACAAACTATATCACAACAACGACATTCAATACAATCTCTTAAATTATAATCCATTGCCCTGTCCATATTCTCACTCTTAGCATACCAAAACAACTGTTGTGGCAATAAGCCGACTGGACAAACTTCATTACATTGCCCGCAACGAATACAAGACTGCACACTGGGTTTTAGTGTGGCGTTATTAACAAAAATACAGTTAGTGATCTTGCCAATTGAATGTTCTATATTTGGCACATCGACACCCATCATCATACCGCCCATTCTAATCTGGTGTACTTTGTTGTTTGGCTTGGATTGTGCCACAACTGATGCAAATGATGTGCCTAGTCTTGCCTCGTAATTTCTTGGCTCTTTCACAGCAGAGCCGGTGACTGTCACAATGCGTGAAATTAAAGGTTTATTATCAATAACTGCATCGTAAATCGCTTTAACTGTGCCAACATTTTGACATAACACCCCATAGTCCGAAGCAAACTCTCCTGAGGGTATTTCAATATCAAGCAAGGTCTTAATTAATATTTTTTCCGCACCAGAAGTGTATTTGGTTGGAATCTGAACAATCTCAATATGCGCATTAAAGTTGTACATCAAAAGCGAGTTAAAAGCTTCTTGCTTATCATCCTCAATTGCGATGATGGCTTTTTTTGCACCACACCCATGCATCAAAACTTCCACGCCACGAATGATTTCACGGGGATAGTGTTGCATCAAAGCATCATCACACATAATGCCTGGCTCACACTCGGTAGCATTCACAATCAAGGTTTGTGCACCTTGTGCATTGGATATTTTTGCATGGGTTGGGAATCCTGCACCGCCCATACCAACAATACCTGCTTCACGAATTCTTTGAATAACTTTGCTAGGTGCACACCTTAAAAAATCTTGGTCACATTTTTCAATCTCAATCCATTTATCCTTGCCATCAGAATCAATGACAATACACACTCCATCAATACCTGATGGATGTGGAATTGGGCGTTTTTCAATAGCTAGGACCACACCTGAGATAGAAGCATGCGTATAGCTTGGGTATTTACCAGATGTTTTTGCAATGACTTGCCCTGTTAATACCTTGTCACCTACTTTCACACAAGGTTTTTGTTCACCACCAGCTCTTTGTTGCAAAAACAACGCTGCTTGCTCTGGTGGGGCAACTTGCTTAACTTCTGGTTTTTTTATTGGGTATGGATTAGGAATATGCACCCCACCTTTAAAGGCATAACTAGCCACGACTTATCTCCTTTAAATCTGGAACATAGTTGCCCAAAGTTGTTTCCAAATCCTTGATATGAATACAGTCCACAGGACACACTGGAATACACAAATCACACCCTGTACACTCATCTTCAATGACCGTTGTCATTACCTTAGACGCACCAACAAAAGCGTCCACTGGGCAGGCTTGAATACACAAAGTACAACCAATACAAACCTGCTCATCAACATAAACCACATGCTCGGTTGTATTCTCTCCGAATTCCTCATTTAGTAGCAATGTTTCTACATCCAGCAGTTCTGCTAAAGCATCCACACCCTCTTGTCCGCCAGGTGGGCATTGATTGATTTGTGCCTCCCCCTTGGCAATTGCTTCGGCATAAGGACGACACCCTGCAAAATCACACTGTCCACATTGTGTTTGTGGCAAAAGCGCATCAATTTGGTCAACCAAGGGATTGCCATCAATTTTAAATTTAATCGCCGCATAACCCAAGACCAAACCTAAGATTAGCGATAACACAGAAAAAATGATAATAGCATCAAACATAGCGACCTTAGGCTAATCCAATAAAACCCATAAACGCCATTGACATTAACCCTGCGGTAATAAGCGCAATTGGCACACCTTGAAAAACGAAAGGCACATCTGCCCCCTCAAGTCGCTCACGAATACTTGAGAACAACACCAACACAAAAGAAAAGCCAATTGCCGCACCAAAACCATACACGGCTGATGCTAAAAATCCATTGTCTTGATTAACATTCAACAAAGCAACGCCCAACACCGCACAATTTGTTGTAATTAATGGTAAAAACACGCCCAAAGACTGATGTAGAACAGGGGAGGTTTTATTCACCACCAACTCTGTAAAACCCACCACGCCAGCAATGGTCACAATAAAGGCAATGGTACGCAGATACTCCATCTCAAACGGAACCAAAATATAAGTATTAATCAAATAACTACTCACACTCGCCAAAGTCAGTACAAAAGTCGTCGCAAAGCCCATGCCAATTGCCGTCTCTACCTTTTTGGATACACCCATAAATGGACACAAACCCAAAAACTTTACCAAAACAAAATTGTTGACCAAAATGGTACTAATAAGAATTAGAATATATTCATTCATAGGATTGATTTTAACTTAAAAACAACTTCAAAAGCCCAAACGAACTAATCAACAATAACGCCGAACCAATCCACTTTTTAAACTGCTGGTCATTGGCAATAATTTTATCGTGTAATTTAAGTCCAATTACATGCCCAATCGCCGCCACAGGTATTAACAATACAGATAATTGCCAATCAATCCTCACATCCATTGCTACAAAAGTCAACATCTTAATACTCACCAGAATAAACCACAATACAAACAAAGTATTACGCAGATATTGCCTCGCCACATGACGCATAAACACTGCCACTATGAGTGGTGCACCTGTCAGCGAGGTGCCTGCTACATAGCCACCAAAAATCAATAATAATTTATCCACCCAAGGTCGATGTGAGGTGATTTTTTGATTAAAAATCCAAACAATACTGTAAAAAATTGTAATCGAATAGACAAATACAATCATCACCCTATCAGGCAATGCAATCAAGCCAAACACGCCAACCAAAGTCGGCGGAATAATCCACACCAATGCAGACTTTAAATACGCCCAATCCACCTCCCTAATTGATTTTAACAAACTCAGCGATGAAAAAAACAACAAATGCAGCCCAATCACTGGCAACCAATAAACCGGCGATGTGCCTACCAATAGCATCAGTGGCAAACCCAATGCCGCACCGCCAAACCCAAGACCCGTGCGCACAAACCCCGCCCACATAAAAATCAAGCTGACTAAAAATAATTCTGTACTGGAAAAAATCACAGCCTACCTAATGACGACACCACATCCTGCCCACCTTGTTTAAGCACATGCCTATAAATCATAGCAGTGTAAATCCGCATATCCAAGTAATGCCCGAATAGTATGAATATCTGTATCTGTTTGCAACAAGTGCGTAGCAAATGAATGACGAATTGATCCACATGGTGACGCCTTTTAATATTAGTACGTGGGTCAGTAGCAATACGCCTACTAGGAAATACATATTGCCAATTAAATGTTTTATCGGCATTAGGATGTTTTTTATTAAGTGCATAAAGTAAATACACACTACCAAAGCCATCTTTTAAATCTTTGTTGTGAATAATTTTTATTTTTTCTAAGTGAGCCTGTAACATAACAATAAGATTATTTGCCAACGGTGTTACTCTATCTTTTTTGCCCTTGCCATCTCGCACCGTGATTTGTTTAAATTCAAAATCAATATCTTGCACCCGAAGGTGCACCGCTTCTGTTTTACTTAACACCACAAGGATACGAGGCTCTTTGCGTGAACGCGCCGCATTAACACCTTCCAGCGGTTGCTTTAAAACCTTAGTGTATAAAAACACCAAAGCATTTAGAGCCTGATTCTGAGTGCTGGGTGCTACTTTTTTTTGGAGCGCTAAATAAGTTAGATACTTTTCAACTTTCTTTTCAGTATTTTTAAATAATGCAGATTTTTTTTGAACCTTTGAAAATTTAACAAATCGCCTTACCCAATCACAACAAGCATCCTTAGCCCCATAAGCATAGCCTTGCCTACGCAACAAGGCTCGCATTTCTTCTAATAATGGCTTGCCTTTTGCTATAATGCTCATAAATTTTAAAAACTCAAATCAGTTATTGACAGGTTTTTATTATAATACCCAATATTAGGTTATTGGCATTTTTTGGTAAAAACTGGATGAATATGCCCGATTTTGTTTTTGATACAGTGTATCAAGGTAATAATGTCTTATACTAATAATTAGGCTAAACAATAATGTCAGATGATAAATCAACTTCACTCGTAAATCTTGGAGAGCTATCCAAACCAGCTAACACCTTGATAAAAAAGGTATCTTCGGCAGTTAGCGGTGTTTTTAAACCATGGCAGATAAAACGTGTTGCCGAAGCCAAAGCTGAGGCTAGTTTAATAAAAGCCAATACAGAGATTGAAATCGAAGGTTTACGTCTCCGCGCAATGAATCGATTCATCGAAGAAGAGGCAAATAAACAAGAAAACATGGAAGAAATTACTAAAAAATCTATTTCTCATTTAAGCGAGAAATCAGATCCAGATAAAATGGACGACGATTGGGTAACTAATTTTTTCGATAAATCCAGAATTATTTCTGACAATGAAATGCAAAATCTTTGGGCGCAAGTATTGGCAGGTGAGGCAAATTCACCAGGCACGTACTCTAAACGGACAGTGAATTTCCTTAGTAGTTTAGATAAAAAGGATGCTGAGCTATTTCAAACATTATGTAGATATTGTTGGTTTGTTGGTAATTTAACACCCTTACCCTTAGTTTTTAATGTAGAAAACGAGATATATAATAAAAACGGAATTAATTTTAAGTCCCTTATTCATTTAAAGAACATTGGGTTAATTAATTTTGATATTGATATTGAGTTAATTAATGTTGATGCGGCTGGCTTTAATATACGACACTTCCAAAAGTTTGATATT
The DNA here is from genome assembly GCF_900128535.1 of bacterium endosymbiont of Bathymodiolus sp. 5 South. Taxonomy (GTDB): domain Bacteria; phylum Pseudomonadota; class Gammaproteobacteria; order PS1; family Pseudothioglobaceae; genus Thiodubiliella. Next base: position 11,761 of record NZ_FQTR01000038.1, read on the forward strand.
GGGTTAATTAATAAGAATGCTGTATCATATTATGGTCAACCACTAGCTTTAACGATGAAAAATGAAACAAACGATACATTAGATATCGGTCAAGTGTCATTTACTCAAATAGGAATTGAGCTAGTTAAAATTAGCCAATCACCGAGAGTTCCCGGCTTTTATGAATATGTTAAAGAGCAGTGGAAAGTACATATTCAAGATGATAAAAAGCCTAACAATTAGCTCAACCCGGCCATTTATACGCCGTTTCGCTTCGCTACACTCTGTATAAATGGTCGGTAGCAAGGCGTTAAGCATCAAAACAAGGAGAGTCAAATGCAAGAAAATATGAATCCAAACGAGTCAGCAACAAGTTCCATTGAAACTGATGCTGTAAAAAATTCTGAGGTATACTTTTTCACAACATCAACTCTTAAGCTGGTTCTAATGTCAATATGCACATTCGGTATGTATGAGTTGTATTGGTTTTATAAAAACTGGATGCTGATTAAGAAACGAACTAAACAAAATATCATACCATTCTGGAGGGCGTTTTTCGCACCACTTTGGGCGTATAGTTGTTTCAAGCATATTAAAACCGTTGCTGGTGAAAGAAATATAGAAAAATCATTATCAATAGGCTTTCTTGCATTCGTTTATTTTATTCTACAAGCATTGTGGAGGCTGCCAGACCCATTCTGGCTTATTTCATTTTCCAGCGTTGTGCTCCTGATTCCAGTTAATAATGTCGCACTAGAAGTTAATAAGAATTTGGATTCTGAATTTAAAAACAATGAAAATTTCACAGGTTGGAATTGGGTGGGTTTGGTGATGGGTGGTTTATTAGTGCTGCCGAGTATAATGAGCATGTTTTTACTAGAAGTATAAAACGCCTAACAAAAACATGCTCTCGGACAAAATAATCATAAATCAAACGATGGTTTATACTTTTTTGAAAATATGGATTCTTAAGCAAGTGAACTCAAAAAATATTCTGATAAGAACATTTTAAAAGAATTATCAAATTTTGCAACAAGTAATGAGATAGCAATCCTAATCAAAAACTGCCCTGTTGTAACTTTAAAAAATGTTATCCAGTTTATGAGTGATGATGAAATTAATGTCGCTTTATCTAAACAATTTAATATCAAACATGCAGATTCTTTTGAGCATAGCAATCCTTGCATAAAAAACGCCCTATTGTTTACCAAGTGCAAAGGTAAATATTATTTCAGATATGATTTTCACAATATTAAAGAGGTAGTTAGTTAGGATTGACAGATTTTTAATACAGCACATCAAGGCAATAATATCCTATACTAATGATTGAGACCTTTGCATAAATATGAATAATCATCAAAATGCCATTTTTCGCCAACTTGACAACTTTATAAAACACAGCCATAGCTTTGCTATGACTATATTTCATAAAATCACCCATTCGGCAAAACTTGTCATTTTGCTAATCATCCCTACTGATGCAAAAGTCTCAATTAGGTGTTAAAAATATAAATACATATACGAAAAGTATTTGTAAAATGCCTTCCATAAATATATGTATTTATTGCACTTAAGTAATAATTATTAAGGAAAAACTAATAAAAACAACACAATCTAGTATAAAATTTGACAATGTTTTTCGTGCAGCAACCAGCATTAATGACACTAAACAAACTATTAAATTACAAACAAGGATACAACATTATGAATAAAATTATTACATTATCAATTGCTACGATATTTTTAGCTACAAGTTATGCCAGTCACTCACAAAATATAGAACATCAAAGCCCTCACCACAAAATACATTGGGGGTACAAAGGAGTGACAGGTCCAAGTCATTGGGGAAATATAGATGAAAAATTTTCCCTGTGTAGCAAAGGTAAAATGCAAACACCCATTAATATTGTTGCTACAAATGACATAAATCTAACGCCATTGAATATTAATTATACAACATCATCAAAAAATGTCATTAATAATGGTCATACAGTTCAAGTAAATATTCAAAGTGGAAGCACCTTAACAATTGAGGGTGAAACATATGAACTAAAACAGTTTCATTTTCATACACCAAGTGAAAATAATATAAATGGCACCTCATACCCTCTTGAAGCTCATTTTGTTCATGCTACAAAAGATGGGAAATTAGCAGTTGTTGCTGTGATGTTTAAGGACGGCGGAGCCAATCCAATTTTAGAGAAAATTTGGCATAAATTCCCACTTAAAGAAAACAAAGCGGTATCTATTGATTTAAGTAGTGCTGATATTAAATCTATGATGCCGTCAAATAAAGATTATTATAAATTTATGGGTTCACTAACTACCCCGCCCTGTAGTGAAAATGTAAAATGGAATGTATATAAAACTGAAATGACAATATCCAAAAAACAGGTAAAAGAATTTTATAATATTTTTGGTCATACAAACAATAGAGCATTACAAAATACGAATAATAGAACTATTACAGAATAGATACAGAGCGAATAATTTACCTTGACGATTAAACTATCGTTTTGTTTAATCGTGTAAAGTATAGAGCTAAACTTAATAAGGAGGTATAAAATGCATTTAGAGAAGAAGAGTAAAGTAATGAGATATTTTGTAATTTTAGGAATTGTAGTATTTCTTGGTGGGTGTACTACTGATAGCTATCAACTGTTAAGAACTAAAAATGTATCTATTAAATTGGAGTCATCAAAGAGCGTTTATATTTCTATACCTCGTGATGGAAGATATGGGCAAATAAATTATCAGGGGTCTGGTGCAAATGCCTCGCAGATCATACTAATGGCATTTTCGAAAAATAGTAATTCTGCTGAAACAGGTCGTCAATATCAGTCTTTTGATAACGCATTGACCCACGCTAAGGAAAACAATTACGGTTATCTAGTATTTCCAACAATCCTTGAATGGGAGGATAGAGCTACTGAATGGTCAGGAATCCCAGACAAAGCATCAATAAAAATTGCAATTATTAATACAGAATCAGGCAAAACCATGGATTCTGTAATCATTAAGGGGAAAAGTGGACTTGCAACATTTGGCGGCGACCATCCGCAAGATTTATTAGCAAAACCTGTTTCAGCATATATTAATGGATTATATTAGTTGGAAATAGTTGCATCACTATCGCCCTTTCAAAGAAGTTTTTAAAGGTAATGTAAAAAGATACATTAATTATGCTACAACGCCAAAATGGCAAAAATCATTACACTCAGTCACCCCATCACATTGTCCAAAGAGGCAATAGATGATAAGATGTATTTTTTAATCAAAATGATTATCAGCAATACCTTGAACTATTAAAACAGTATTGCAATAAAGAAAACATACAAATTTTAGCGTATTACCTGATGGACAGTCATTCTCCGCCCCTAACGAACAATCAAACCCAAGCAAAAACTATTGCGTGCGTGCTCATTTATCAGAGCATGATAATCTTGACATTGTTAAAGTAAATAGTCGCCCCTTAAAAACCATATCCAAACAAACCAAAAAACACCCCTCTACCCACAACCAAAATCAACAAAATTGCTTTATTTGCCTAACAACAAAAAAACCTCGGGTATTTTACAAAAAATAAACCCACTTTTTTCCAAAACAAAAAAATAGCAACGGCAACCATCCATTTTCTCAAATTCCAAGCACGAGCAGCCATCAATACATTAATCTCATCGCCTATTTGCCCTTATGCATTCCCAAGCTGGAGCTTGGGAACGAGACTACCTTTTCTACTCATACTTTATGTGCTATTGTTGATTTTAAATAATTTAAGATATTCGTAAGCCCTGTAGGTTGAACCTTAATCAGAATGTAGTAATACTTACAGCATCCTTTTTTTACCTTGACCTTCTAAAGTAAGTTATACCAAATTCAAAAAACAACAATACTATAAATAGTGTATAATAATCATTTTTTTCACCAACAAAACAATGCCAAAAAGAATCCAACTACCTGATGATTTTTAT
>NZ_FQTR01000039.1 GCF_900128535.1 bacterium endosymbiont of Bathymodiolus sp. 5 South
AAGTGCATACACACCATTGCCAAAATCAATAACACTGATACCATTAATATTGGTGATTTCAGCAAGCAACGCAGTGCACTGCAACAACTGTGGAGTAAAACCTCTTATGAGATCGTCAAACTTAGAGACAATCCTGAGTGTGCTAAAGAAGAATTTGACGCAATAGCACAAGACACCCTAGGGCTGCAAACCCAGCTAAGTTTTGATGTTAATCAAGCGCCCGCTATTCTAACCCGCAGACCTAAAGTTGCTATTTTGCGTGAGCAAGGTGTTAACGGTCAGATTGAAATGGCAGCAGCCTTTGATAAAGCCGGTTTTGAAGCTGTTGATGTGCATATGAGTGATATTTTGCAAAACCATCTTTCGTTATCTGAGTTTAGTGGCTTAGTGGCTTGCGGTGGGTTTTCATATGGTGATGTACTTGGTGCTGGACGCGGTTGGGCGAGCTCTATTCTTTACAATCCACAGGCTAAAGAAGCATTTGAAGCTTTTTTCAATCGTGATGAAAGTTTTGCCTTGGGGGTTTGTAACGGTTGCCAAATGCTCTCTCAACTCAGTGATATCATCCCTGGCGCACAACATTGGCCAAGTTTTAATCGTAATGTTTCTCAGCAATTTGAAGCCCGCTTTTCTTCGGTGAAAATCGGCAAAAGTCATTCAATTTTCTTAGACGGTATGCAAGGCTCAGTTATACCAATTGCCATTGCACATGGCGAAGGTCGCGCTATTTTTACAGGTGAACAATCAAATAATATCGCCTTGCAATATGTTGACCACAGCGCCAACCCAACCCAATCCTACCCACACAACCCCAATGGTTCTGACAATGCGGTGGCAGGAGTGAGCAACGACTCTGGACGAGTAACGATTATGATGCCACACCCAGAGCGTGTTATTCGAGCAGTGCAAAACTCCCACCACCCCAAAGATTGGGATGAGCGTAGCCCATGGATGAGGATGTTTGAAAATGCCAGAGCTTGGGTTGGTTAAATATAAATTAATTCGCTCAAAACGAAAAACACTGTCTTTACAAATTGATAAAGACGGCGCTTTATCAGTGCGTGCACCCATGCGCTTAAGTGTCAAAAAAATTGAAAGTTTCATTTGTGAAAAGCAAGTCTGGATTGAAACAAAGCAAACACAGATACGGGCAACAAAACCCGATAAAATCAACTATCAAGCGGGGGGATATTTTTTATTTTTAGGTTACTCATATCCTTTAAAATTAGACAATACTGAGGTGCCTGTACGCTTAAACAATAAAAAATTTTACTTAAGCACAATCTATGATGCCGCATCCGCTTTCCATTGGTTTTACAAAAAAGAATTTATCAAAATCGCCCTACCTAGGCTTGAATATTACAGTCAAAAACACAATTTAATCTTTAACCAAGTGCGCTTCAAAGCACAAAAAACACGCTGGGGTTCTTGCTCCAGTCAAAATAATATCAACCTTAACTACTTGCTAATGATGGCACCCATGTGGGTTATTGATGCCGTTATCGCCCACGAATTAGCACACATAGCACACAAAAATCACAGCAAAGACTTTTATCAACTACTGGACAGCATGATTTCAACACGCAAACAAGCGGATATTTGGTTAAAAGATAACGCTCAGAAGTTGCATAATTTATAGTTTACTTCAACTATTAAAGTCTCCCTCGGTATTGCTTTTCAGCAAATTCAGCATCAACTGCGCTGTTACTTTCTTGTCTCTTTGTTTAGGGCGTTTATACTCTAAAGTAAGTCTTAGTTGTCATTAACCATTATAGTAGAATATTTCTACATGTTGATGTATCCACAACTCCATATGAGGAGCGGCATCATTCTTATACACATCATAGGATATATTGCCTTGTGTTTTTTCCACCCTACTTTTATAAAAGCTACTCCCTTCCAATACTAAATCAACTCTCCCAAATCTATCGCCAAGAAGTTTAAGAATATATTTACCAGCGTGTGCTTCAGATATATTTAAAATATTGTTAAGATTAAGCCTCAGGACATTGCTGTCATAGTGATATTGACTAGAAATATCGATTTTCTCAATACCTTGTATGCGTGTATCACTGATTTTGGTTAAATCTAAGGTAACAGCAGATTTTCCTCCCCCGTCTAATTTAATAGTATCAATACCGCTGCCACCATCAATACGAGCACGATTTCCTTTGCCTGCTTTTTCTAGTTCTACGGCATTATCAACATTAATATAGATAACATCGTTGCCTGCACCTGCATGAAATACATCCATACCACCCTTGCCTTGTAGTATATCATTACCCGAACCGGAGACAAAAATTTCATCACTACTATTGCCTGTAAAACTATTATTCGCTTCACCACCCAAATAATCAATGGCGTATTTTGATCGATTACCTAAATTAGTTAAATTAATGGCACCCGTATCAACCTTGCCAAACACAACATAAGATTTACCCGAATAACTGCCATGTACACTAGATCCATAAGCACCAATAACGAGATCATCTAATCCATCGCCATTCACATCGCCAGCACCAGAAACCGAAATACCGCTCTCATCATTTCCATGTTCACCGTTAATAACAAATCCCCCTATGCCAGAGGAAATATCACTAAGATTAACAATGGCATTATTGGTCTTGCCAAATACAACATAAGATTTTCCCGACTTACTGCTGGCATAATGAGCACCAATAATCAAATCACCTAGTCCATCGCCGTTAATATCACCAGCTTTGGAAACGCTATAACCACTTTGATCGCTCTCAGATTCGCCGTTAATAATAAAGCCACTTGTGTTGATCACAGTGTCTAACATACGAAGATCAACAGCCTCAACATCGGCTGTTTTTTTACCAAATACAACATAAGATCTTCCTGCATATGTATTTTTATCTGCATAAGAACCATAACCATAGGCACCAATAATCAAATCATCAAAACCATCGCCATTAACATCGCCAGCAGAGGAAACTGAGGTTCCACTATAATCTCCTTCATGTTCACCCTTGATAACGAAACCATCTGAATTAGCGACAATGCTCCCAAGATTAATAGCAGTATTTGTGGTTTTACCAAATACAACATAAGATTTACCCGAATTAACGCCACTTGGATGCCCATAAGGGACACCAATAATTAAGTCATCAAGCCCATCACCATTGACATCGCCAGCACTAGATACGCTGTAACCACTACCAACACTATCAACTCCGCCATTAATAACAAAGCCTATACTGGCAATATTACTAAGATTGACGGTAGCATTTCTGCTTTTACCAAATACAACATAAGATTTTCCCAAGTAACTACCAGCAGTGTAAGCACCTACAATCAAATCATCAAAACCATCGCCATTAACATCGCCAGCACCAGAAACTGAATAACCACTATTATCTCCTGCATATTCGCCCTTAATAGAAAAACCACCTAAATTAGCAGCAATGTCGCTAAGATTAACAGTGCTATTGGTATTTTTACCGAATACAACATAAGATTTACCCGAAAAATTGCCATTCGCATAAGCACCTACAATCAAATCACCAAAACCATCACCATTAACATCGCCAGCACCAGAAACTGACCAGCCACTATAACTGTTATACTCACCGTTAATAGTAAAGCCCGACAAGGTTGAATCAAGATTAACACTGGCACCTGTGGTCTTACCAAAAACAACGAAGGATTTGCCTTTATAGCTATTAGCATCCCTATAACTACCAATAATAACATCGCTAAGCCCATCACCATTCACATCACCAGCATTGGAAACACTATATCCACTATAATCATCCGCTGTATAACCGTTAATCTTAAAACCACGATCCATTGAAGTTGATCTGGCAACTCTATAATTCACATTTTTGTTAGCATGATTGCTTATCTCAGAATAAAAGTCATTGTAGGCACCTAAAGAATAATTCAGATTATTGGCAGTAACAATATTGGCACTCAATATTCCAGCAACAATAATACTGGCACTTAATATTCCATCTAATTTTTTATTGATATTCACAAACATACACCCTGTTAATTTAAAAAGGAACGCATTATACCTAATACAAAAAATAGTGTTGTGATTTTTTGAACCTATCAATAATTCTGCCTTTGATAGGGCAATAATCCGCCACGCAGAATGCAATAAAAATCCTGATAATGTAATGGCAGCCATACTATCGGGATAGACAGAATCCGTTAGCCAAACTGCCCCTAAGGTTGTTAATTAACCATAATATTTTAGAACATCCCCCAATCGAAGTCATATTAATATCTTCGTTTCGATAGCGCCACAATATTAACAAGCAAAGGCTGTTTTCCACCAGTCCTAATAAGCTAAAAACACTCATTATCTCAAAAACAGCTAGACTGGGCACAAAGAATTTGTAACCCACTTATCCAATGACAAACAATACACTGAGAAAGATTAAAATACCTTTAAAATAAGCAACTTTGGCTTTGAAAATTACCCTTGATCCAGTGCATACAAACTCAGCGTATAAGCAACAACACTGTCACCAAAGTTATTCAAACTGTCTGCCAATAATGCACTGGTGTTACCCTATGGCTATCACCCCAATGACAAAAATACAGCGAGATTGATAACAAACACTCGCCTTGGACTAGTGCGTTGATTACTTTTATTGCTGTCTAAGTTACAACTATTATCAACAACGCTGTTTCATTAGTTATTGACTGGTAAATTTATCCGTGGCTTCCTGCATAGCGGCTTTTAAAGTACCCATCTCTGCCATTTCAACAATAATATCACCGCCGCCAACGAGCTCTGAGCTCATATAAATTTGTGGAAAAGTTGGCCAATCAGCAAAGCTGGGTAAGTTTTGAAACACTTCTTGGTCTTCAAAGATATTGACATAAGCAAACTCAACACCCGTTGATGCGAGTGTTTTTGCAGCGGTAGCTGAAAAACCACATTGTGGGAATTGTGGCGTGCCTTTCATATATAAAACGATTGCAGCGCTGTCTACTTGCTTTTGAATTCTTTCCATGACTTCCATTTCTATCTCCTTAATATGTAATGCTTGAGTATTTTACTCTGATTTTATTGCTTGATGTAGTGTGTACTTCTGTCCTTGCTTGAGTTTTTTGTAATTACCAAATACAGATTTAAAATTGTCTTTAATGAAATGCCGTAAGCCATTAATGGTAACAAAAGTAATCTTACCCCCTGGCTTGAGTGCATCAAAAGCATCATACAAAATGATACTTAACTGTTCTCTACCGACTTTAGCTGGCACATTGGAAATCACTTGATCAAAATATTCGGTCTTATTCACACTTAAAAATGCATCAGATAGGTAGGCTTTAGCGTTGTTAATGTTATTGAGTTTGGCATTAGCGTTGGATAATTCAACCGCAACAAAATCCTTATCTACCATATGCACTTCACCCTTTAGGCAAGATTTAGCCACAGCCAAGCCAATTGGCCCATAGCCACAGCCAAGGTCTAGACACTTATCTGCCTCACTCACTTTCAGATATTTCATCAGTAGTAGCGTGCCATCATCAATTGAGCGCGGTGAAAACACCCCCCAGCGTGTTTTAAGCGTTAAATCATGGCCCAATAAATGAGTTTGGATGGTTAAATCTTGTTTGAGTTTGGGAATATCGCTACGAATAAACATATTATTTTTGTGCCTCTTTTTTGGCTTTCTTTTTCGCTTTGGCATTAATGATCTGCGCTGCGTTATCGCCAATATGCTCTTCACCACGCGCCTTTGCCAATTCAATTTGGTGTTGTCTTTCTTTGTAGCGATTGAGTTGCTCTGTAGAGCGTGTGCCAAAACAACGCGGACAAGCAACGCCTTTTTCATAATGCTGGTGTTGCTTATCAGCATCGGTAATTGGGTAACGACAAGCATGGCATTGGTCATATTGCCCTTGCTCTAAATTATGTTTAACAGCAACACGCTCATCAAATACAAAACACTCACCATTCCACATGCTATCAGCTTTATCAACCTCTTCTAGGTATTTTAAAACACCACCTTGTAAGTGATAAACTTCTTTAAAGCCTTGTGATTTTAGGTAAGCGGTTGATTTCTCACAACGAATGCCTCCTGTGCAAAACATTGCCACTTTCCTATCACGATATTGTTCTAAATGCTCTTTGGTATAAGCAGGAAATTCTCTGAAAGTCTCCGTATTTGGATTAATCGCACCTTGAAAACTGCCAATATTGTATTCATAGTCATTGCGCGTATCAATCAATAATACATCAGGGTCGCTAATCAATGCATTCCAATCTTTGGGTTTAACATAAGTACCGACTGAGGCAAGCGGGTCAACATGTTGCACACCCAGCGTGACAATTTCTTTTTTAAGTTTGACTTTAAGTCGCTTAAACGGCAAGTTTTGAGCGTAAGAAAATTTAATTTCTAAATGGTTAAAACGCCCATCGTCTTCAAGAAATTTAACCAATTTTTCAATGGCATCCTGCGTGCCAGCAACCGTGCCATTCAAGCCTTCTAACGCCAAAAGCAGTGTACCCTTGATTTCCAAATCATCCATTAATGCACGCAAAGGTGTGCGAAACTCTGCAAAATCATCAAGACGAACAAATTGATACAAGGCGCAAATAGTAATCATACAAAAATTCAAAAACAAATCGTGTTATTTTACCATTTGAAATGTAAAATAAGGATTCTATGCTTAACTCAATTCATTCGCCAGCAGACATCAAACAACTTGATTTAAGTGAGTTACAATCTTTGGCAGATGAAATTCATCAATTTTTAATCAGTAGTGTAGAAAAAACTGGCGGACATCTTGCCTCTAATCTTGGTACTGTTGAAATGTCAATTGCCCTGCATTATGTATTTGACACTCCCAAAGACAGCATTGTATTTGATGTTGGGCATCAAGCTTATACACACAAAATACTCACAGGACGCAAGGACAAGATGCACACTTTGCGTCAAAAAAATGGTCTATCTGGATTTACCAAAAGACAAGAAAGTGAGCACGATAGTTTTGGTGCTGGACATTCATCGACTTCAATTAGTGCAGCCTTAGGTATTGCCATTGCCAATGGCATTAACCACAGTAATGGTAAATCTATTGCTGTGATTGGCGATGGTGCCCTCACCGGTGGTATGTCGTTTGAGGCACTTAACCATGCGGGTGATAGTGAGACAGATTTGCTCATTATTCTCAATGATAACGACATGAGTATCTCAAAAAATGTCGGCGCTATGAATAAATATCTAACCAAACTCATCTCTGGAAAAATGTATTCAACGATGAAAAACAAATCATTGAGTTTTTTGGAAAAAATGCCGCGTATGCATGAATTTGCCAAACGCTCAGAAGAGCATCTTAAAGGCATGGTTTTGCCCAGCACTTTGTTTGAAGAATTAGGTTTAGAATATTACGGACCCATTGATGGGCACGACTTACCGACCTTAATCAAAACTCTAAAAAACTTAAAAGCGCAGAACAAACCAAGACTACTTCACTTAATTACCAAAAAAGGCTATGGCTTAGACAGGGCAGAAAATGACCCTTGTAAGTTTCATGGTATCGCACCTGCATCTGATGACTCAAGTACACTAGACAGTTATAGCAATGTTTTTGGACGCTGGTTGATCAACACTGCCAGCAACAATAAAGATTTAATAGCCATCACCCCTGCAATGTGTACGGGTTCTGGCATGAGTAAGTTTGAGCAAAAATTTCCCGATCAATATTTTGATGTAGGCATTGCTGAGCAACACGCTATCACCTTTGCAGGGGGGTTGGCAACACAAGGTTTAAAGCCTATTGTTGCTATTTACTCAACTTTCTTACAGCGTGGTTACGACCAACTTATTCATGATATTGCCCTACAAAACCTCAATGTTATTTTTGCCATTGACCGTGCAGGTTTGGTGGGTAGCGATGGCGCCACTCACGCAGGGTGTTTTGATTTGAGTTTTTTAAGATGTATCCCAAATCTAACCATTATGGCACCAAGCAATGGTTTAGAGTTGTATCAAATGCTCAATACCGCCTTTAAAATGGAATCACCCGTTTGTATTCGTTACCCACGAGGTGTGGCAAATATGGCGAAATATGAGACTCAAGACACAATAGAAATTGGCAAAGGTAATGTGTTATTAAAAGGTGAGAAAATCGCTATTTTTGCTTATGGTAGTAGAGTTGATAGCGCATTAAAAGCAGGCAAAGTGCTTGGAGGGAGTGTGATTGATATGCGCTTTGTGAAACCATTAGATGAGCAACTTATCAGTCAAATAGCAAACTCACATCAGCAGTTGATTTCCATTGAAGATAATGTTATATTGGGTGGTGGAGGTAGTGCTATTAGTGAGTATCTACATCAGCAAAAAATTACCACGCCTTTACAAATTTTAGGTTTACCCGATGACTTTACTGAACAAGGCTCTCAAACAGAGTTGTATCAACAATACGGACTAACAGCACAAGGTATTATTAAGACCATACAGTCATGAAAAAACTCCTAAAACGCTATAGCCCTAATCCAAACGAATTAAAAAATCACAAACACTTGGAGTGGCTGGGTAAGCACCTGCAGCATTCAGGTTTATGGAACTTTAATAGAAAATCTATTGCTAAAGCTTTTGCTGTGGGTCTATTTTGTGCTTTTATTCCCGTGCCTTTTCAAATGCTTTTAGCAGCGCCAAGTGCTATTATTTTTTCTGCAAACTTGCCGGTATCAATCGCTTTAGTGTGGATCACCAATCCTATTACCATGCCACCAATTTTTTATGGTTGTTATAAACTGGGTGCTTGGATTTTGGATGTCAGCATAGAAAAAGATTTTGTCATGTCATTGGACTATGTATGGCAAGTGTTTAGCACGATTTGGCAACCTTTCTTACTCGGTTGCTTGATACTGTCTGTGGTTAGCTCAGTGCTTGGTTATTTCGCCATTCAGTTTGTTTATCGACTGAGAGTCTACAAAAGATCAAGAAGAGGCTAATTTTCGTCTGATTTGCATTTCTAATTGGTCAACCAAATCTTCGTTACTGACTTTAGAGTGTGTTAAGCCATCAATATACATTAGGTTGGGTTCACCGCCTGTTAGCCCAACTGACACTGCTTTGGCTTCACCCGGTCCGTTAACCACACAACCAATCACTGCTACATCAATCGGCTCATTAATATCTTCTAAGCGCGCTTCTAGCTCATTCACCACCTTAATCACATCAAACTTTTGTCGTGAACAAGATGGGCAGGCAATCAAATTAACGCCTTTTTGGCGCAAACTAAGTGACTTTAAAATATCAAAACCAACACGCACTTCATCTACCGGATCAGAAGCTAAAGAAACTCTAATTGTATCGCCAATACCTTCTGATAATAACAAACCCAAGCCAATTGAAGACTTAACCGTACCAGAACGCAGTGACCCTGCCTCAGTAATGCCTAAATGTAGCGGGTTGTCAATTTGAGAGGCTAGTTGCTGATAAGCAAATACCGTCATAAAAATTTCACTGGCCTTGAGTGAAATCTTAAAATTATCAAAATTTAATTTATCTAAAATATCAATATGTCTAAAGGCAGATTCAACCATGGCCTCAGGTGTTGGCTCGGTATATTTTTTTTGTAAATCTTTCTCCAAAGAGCCTGCATTAACACCAATACGAATAGGAATGTTATTATCCAGTGCTGATGCTACCACTTCTTTTACTCTGTCTTCTCGTCCGATATTACCTGGGTTGATACGCAGACAATCAGCGCCATATTGGGCAACCTTGAGTGCAATTTTGTAATCAAAATGAATATCAGTAATGAGCGGAATACTTACTTGCTTTTTTATTTCTTTAAAAGCTTCTGCCGCATCCATTGTTGGTACAGAGACGCGTACTAAATCAGCACCTGCACTTTGAATGGCTTGTATTTGTGCAACGGTTGCCGCTACATCATGTGTGTCGGTATTAGTCATACTCTGCACAGAAATTGGTGCATTACCGCCAATGGCAACATCGCCAACAAAGATTTGCCTAGATTTTCTTCTTTTGATGCTATGGGTGGATTTCATCGCTGTCTTCTATGAAAACGATTTACCTCATCCAAATTTTCTAACAACTTAGGTTCTTCTGGTCTTGGGTTGATTGTGGTAGTTTCAATATTCACAGGGGTAGAGATAATTTTAGCTTGATCAGATTCTGGTTCTTTAACAATAATCAGGTTTGTGCCTAATTTTCTTGACACCCTCTCATTATTCAAAAAATAATAACCAACAGCAACAGCAAATATAACTAGCGGTATCCATCGCTTAAAACCCCCGCCCATTTCTCTTTGCCTAGAATGGTATTCAATGCCTTCCATGCCCATCATACTACACCTCTCGTGCGTTTAGTTTTATCAACAACTTTGCCAGCTAATTGCCCGCAAGCACCATCTATATCTTCACCACGAGTGCGTCTGGTGGTGGTGCGAATACCATTGTCAAATAAAACATCTTGAAATGATGCAATTTTAACCTTTCTTGAAGTCTTATATTGAGTTTCTGGAAAAGGGTTAAAAGGAATTAAATTCACCTTGGCTGAAAGTCCTTTTAATAAGGATGCTAATTTCTTAGCTTGAGCAGTGCTATCATTTACCCCATCTAACATCACATACTCAAACAAAATATGGCGCTCTTGCGTACCTGCATTTAAGTAATTTTTACAAGCTGATATCAATTCTTTAATGGGATATTTTTGGTTGATGGGTACTAACTCATCACGCAAAAAATCGTCCGGCGCATGCAAAGAAACTGCCAAACTCACGGGGGTTCTATCTGCCATTCGTAGTAGTGCTGGCACCACACCTGAGGTTGAAATAGTCACTTTGCGTCTAGAAAGCCCAAACGCTAAATCATCCAGTAACAAATCACATGCCGAGTACACTGCCTGTTCGTTTAACAAAGGCTCGCCCATCCCCATAAATACTACATTAGAAATACGCCTATCTTTGTCACTTAAATACTGTTTGGCAATCATCACCTGAGCGATAATTTCTGCCGTTGTCAGGTTGCGATTAAAACCTTGCATACCCGTAGAGCAAAAAGTGCACGCTAATGAGCAACCTACTTGTGACGAAATGCACAGTGTGCCTCTGTCTTTTTCAGGAATATATACCGTCTCTATGAAGTTATCTTTACCTGTGTCAATGACCCACTTAATCACACCATCCAGTGCATGGCTCTGCTTCACTACTTCAGGCAGTTCAATACAAGCAGTCTCATTAAGTTGTTCTCTTAATTTTTTACTTAAATTTAACATCTTGTCAAAATCAAACTCATAATATTTATAAATCCACTGCATCAATTGTTTAACGCGATAAGGCTTTTCCCCTAAAGTTTCAAAAAACTTAGTTAATGCTGTTTGATTAAGACTTAAAAGGTTTTGTTTGTTGTTTGACATAACAAAAAAAAGCACCCGAAGGTGCCTTTATTTTATAAATGGTTAAATATTAACCGTTTACAGCATCCTTAAGTGCCTTACCTGCTTTAAATGCAGCCACTTTAGAGGCAGCGATTTGGATAGTTGCACCAGTTTGTGGGTTGCGACCTGTGCGTGCAGCACGGTCTCTAACAACAAAAGAACCAAAGCCAGTTAACTGTACGCCGTCGCCTTTAGACATAGCACTAGAAATAGCGTCAGTTGTCGCATTTAGTGCACGAGCTGCGTCTGCTTTAGAAAGGTTTGCTTCTGATGCAATTGCATCGATTAATTCAGATTTATTCATGTTTATCTCCTCGAGAGTTTTTATTAAAAAAATACTAAAAGTCTTTATAGACAGGAAATGAAAACAATAACACACACTCATCCCAACAGTTAGTATACATAATTATAGACAGAAACCCCCTATTGTGTCAATGTTTTTTAATAAAAAATATGTTTTTTTACTTAAGACTTTCTTTTAATGTCCTGTGCTTATCTCTTTTCCAATCTTTTTCTTTGATATCTTGACGCTTATCATGTGACTTTTTTCCTTTAGCCACACCAATTTCCAATTTAACATTGCCTTTAGACCAATACAACTTGAGTGGTACAACAGTCGCACCCTTCTGATTGATTTTATCCTTAATACGATTAATCTCTAAACGATGTAGCAGCAGTTTTCGTGTTCGTGTTGGGTCTGCATTGACATGTGTAGAAGCGTATTTCAATGGGGAAATATGACTACCAAATAAAAATAGCTCGTTATTTTTCAAAATAACATAACTTTCCTTAATCTGTACTTTGTTGTCACGCAAGCTTTTTACCTCCCAACCTTCTAAACAGAGTCCAGCCTCTAGGCTTTGTTCTATAAAATAGTCATGTCGTGCTTTTTTATTAACAACAATCGTGTTTGAATTTGTTTTTTTATTTTTCTTAGTCATAAACCATGCATCAAATCTCTAAAAGTGCCATTGTTGCCTATTCTTGTAAGCAAATGTATCAACTGGTCAATCAAATTAATGATTACCCGCAGTTTCTTAACTGGTGTTCATCCACTGATATTTTAAATCAAACTGAGCAAGAAATTACAGCTTCGATTAGTATTAATAAAAGCGCATTCAGACAGACCTTTACCACACTCAATACACTAACACCAAATGCGCGTATTGATATGCAACTTAAAGACGGACCTTTTAAACAATTAAACGGTGCTTGGATTTTTACACCACTCAATGATAATGCTTGCAAAATAAGCCTTGAATTGGAGTTTAGTTTTGCCTCAAAGCTAGTTGATATGGCAATCGCCCCTATTTTTACTTTAATCTCCAATACACAACTTGATGCTTTTGTTGAGCGCGCTAAGCAAATCTATGGGTAATCATGCGTCTGTCATCTTGTTTAACAAACCATTTGGCATACTCTGTCAGTTCAGTGGCAATGAGAGAAACTTATCTAACTTTATTAATGAAAAAGGTTTTTATCCAGCGGGACGCCTTGATAAAGACTCAGAAGGTTTGATGATACTCACTGATAATGGCAAACTGCAACACCAAATTTCAGACCCAAAGTTTAACAAGGAAAAAACCTATCTTGTGCAAGTGGATGGCGAAGTTACTCATGATGCAATGACTCAATTATGCCAAGGTGTCGTATTAAAAGATGGACTGACTAAACCTGCCAGGGCAAATGTTGTTCAACAACCTGATTGGCTTTGGAGTAGAAACCCATCAATACGCAAACGCAAGAATATTCCGACTTCATGGATTGAACTTAAAATCACCGAAGGAAAAAACCGTCAAGTTAGGCGCATGACTGCTCATGTTGGCTTTCCAACACTTAGACTGATTCGCACCCAAATTGGCGATTGGCAATTAAATAATATACAACTAGGAGAATATGAACGCCTTTAAACTGACACACCGGGCTTTAATGAGTAATGTTATTGATGACAAAATCAAACTCACCCAGCAACTACAGTTACTTAGTATTAACCAAAAACTGAGTTATGAAGCCACGCAGAAAATCCAAAAAATACCCAATCCAGGTAGACCTAAGAAACCTGAGTTAGTCAGATTTCAATCGCTACCACAGCGAGACAAATCAGACCTTGGCTTTATTAAAACCATTCATGCAATTTGTCATATTGAATTTAATGCAATCAATCTCGCCTTGGATGCTGTCTATCGATTTCAGGATATGCCTAAACAATTTTACCAAGATTGGATTAAAGTGGCTTTTGAAGAATCACAACACTTTACGCTGATTAATAACTATCTAATTGAACAAGGATATCAATACGGAGACTTTAAAGCGCATAATGGCTTATGGAAAATGACCGTTGATACCGATTATGATGTGCTTGCGCGTATGGCGTTAGTACCCAGAGTATTAGAAGCCAGAGGTTTGGATGTCACACCAAAAATCCAAAAACGCTTTATGTCTTCTAAATTCAGTGCCATGGTTGATATTTTAGATATCATATTTTTTGATGAAATCAATCATGTGAAAACCGGTAACACTTGGTTTCATTACTTTTGCAAACAAAGAAATATTGAACCCCTGAGCACCTTTGATAAATTAGTGAAAAAACACATAGGCAGCAAACTTCGAGGTCCATTCAACATTGAAGCTAGAAAATTAGCCAACTTTTCCAAACAAGAATTGGAATACCTAGAGCGTATCTAGCCAATTGGCAACTTTGGTAACAAGACGCTCAACCGAACCATCATTCTTATTGTAATAATGCTGCGCATTTGCAATAATCATCTGCACTGATTTTTTATTGCCTGCAACCTGAATCAAATGCGCTCTATAGTCTGCTAATTTTCTCACCCCAGTAAAATCATTATCAGCATAAACATCTAAGATAGGCACCGACATCTTGTGAAATGGAAAACCATTAACAATCTTTTGCTTGTAATCTGTTGCACCCACGCCAATACCAATATAACCTTTAATCTTGCTATCACCATATTTATCAAGGTAGCTCATTGACATATGTGCCCCGCAGCCGTGTGCAATCAGTACAATATTATCAATACCTTTTGCTTTATAAAAATTAATCGCTGCATCAATGCGCTCATGTGAATAAGGGAAAATTGGCACATAATCGTAGTATTTAGCCCCCTTACCCAATACGGGCATTTGCACCGACAATGTATGCCAGCCCTTTTCTGTCAACCCAGTGCGAAGTGGCTTAATCGTATCCGACCAGTTTGCATGTTGCCCACGATTATGCAGGATAATGATGCCACCCTTAGGTTTATCCGCTTCACTTTCCATAAAAATACTAAAAATTTCCCTGCCATTTTTAAGCCTCAGATACTCTACATCACCATCTATAACCGCATCAGCTATTTGATTGACAAGACGATGTTCTCTATCAAAATCTGGCTCAATACCCACAAATTGATTAAACTCAGCGCGTAATTTATTCGGATTAAACTCACCAAACATTGGCAAGTTTGGTAATGTCGGCATAAATGGTAATGGAAAACCCGCATAAACACTCTGTGTACACACCAGTATTGTTAAACTTAGTAGTATTTTATTCACCCTGTCCTCTCTTTAATCTATCCAATGCAGTTGGTGCTTGCGGATGGTTATTGTCTTTTGCTCTTTGAAACCAGTAAGTCGCTTTCTTGATATTGTTTTTCTCTAAAAATAACGAAGCCAAATTAAACTGCGCGTATTCATCATTCGTATTCGCTGCTGTTAGCCACCACTGCTGCGCTTGTTTTGTCTTACCTTGTTGATAATACAACATTGCCAATTCACTTTGAGCATAAGAAAGCCCTTGTTTAGCGGCTTTTTCAAACCATTCAAATGCTTTGTTTTTATCTTTACTCACACCCAGTCCATGCAAATAACTCAGTCCAATATTATTCTGAGCTGAGCTATGCCCTGCTTTGGCAGCACGCATCATCCATACAAATGCATCTTTGTTGTGTCCTGCCTGTGAGTAATTATAGCCAGTGCGATACCATGCGTTTGCACGACTGTCTGCAAATGCTGGTGGTACGCTTAATACCCCTAATATAAAGAGTGAAAACACCACTATAAAACTTTGATTTTTTTGCATTATTATGTGCTTTTATTCTGTCAAGTCATTTCACAATAATGAATAACCAAAAAAAGATACTATTTTTACCAACAATAATCATTCATTATTATTATGAGACCTTTGCATAAATAGGAACAATCATCAGAAACCCACTTTTCACCCACTTGGCGATTTTTTAAACCCAGCCTTAGCCCTGCTAGGACAAGGTTTAAAGAAATCACCAATTGGGCAAAAATTGGA
>NZ_FQTR01000040.1 GCF_900128535.1 bacterium endosymbiont of Bathymodiolus sp. 5 South
CTGTTCGATTATGGCACTGGGTTAATGCAGGTGCAATTACTGTTTTGGCAATAACGGGTTATTTTATCGGCTCGCCCTTGCCCAGTATGTCTGGCGAGGCAAGTGATTTTTATGTAATGGGGTATATTCGTTTTTTCCATTTTGTTGCGGCTTATATATTTGCAATTGGCTTGCTGGGTCGAATTTATTGGGCATTTGTGGGTAATGGGCATGCCAAACAATTGTTCTTGCCACCTTTGTTTAACAAAATTTGGTGGCAGGAAGTATATCATGAATTGCGTTGGTATGCTTTTTTAGAGAAGGAGCCAAAAAAATATGTTGGACACAATCCGATGGCATCCTTGTTTATGTTTTTTATGTTTATTACAGGGTCTATCTTTATGATATTTACTGGTTTTGCATTGTATGCTGAAGGTCAAGGAATGGATTCTTGGTGGTATGATATATTTGCAGGATGGTTGATCCCACTCTTTGGGCAAAGTCAAGATGTGCATACATGGCATCATTTAGGTATGTGGTTTATTCTCACCTTTGTTATGGTTCATGTTTATGCAGCAATTAGAGAAGATGTTATGTCTAGACAATCCTTGGTAAGTACAATGATTAATGGCTGGAGAACATGGAAGGACGACCGCAGATAATCATTTTTTGAAATTTAGTTTAATTAAAAGGGTGTCTGCTGAATAGCCCTTTAATTGTTTTTTTTGAGGGTTGGCTAATGAGAGTTTTAATATTGGGTGTTGGTAATATTTTATGGGCAGATGAAGGTTTCGGTGTGCGCACTGTTGAGGCGATCAACCAGCAATATGAGTTTGATGAAGATGTTGTACTAATGGATGGCGGCACACAGGGGCTTTACTTGATTCAACATGTGCAAGCTTGTGATTTGTTGATTGTATTTGATGCGATTGATTACGGCTTAGAACCAGGTACCATGAAGCTTATTCATGATGCTGATGTGCCTAAATTTATGGGTGCAAAAAAAATGAGCCTGCACCAAACTGGCTTTCAAGAGGTTCTATCTACTGCTGAATTAACGGGAGAAACACCAGAACATATCTTCTTAATTGGCGTTCAGCCTGTGGAGTTAGAAGATTTTGGTGGCAGTTTGCGTGATAAAGTCAAAGCACAAATTCAACCTGCTATTGAAGAGTGCCTAAAATATCTTGATGGTTACGGCATTGAGTATCAAAAACGCACAACACCGTTAGAACAATATGATGGCGTCAATAGTCCAACCATTGGGTTGGTTGATTACGAAGTTAATCGCCCCTCTGAGGAATTGGCTTGCAGAAAAGGCGATGGTCGGGTTTTATTTGACAATTCTTTTGAGCAAAGACAGAGTGAATTAGTAGACACTGATTGTAATACCAATATTTTTGTGGATGGTAGAAAGCATTTTGAAGGCCAACAATAATGTGCATAGGTATACCGATGCAAGTGGTAGATTGCATTAGTGACACTTTTGCTACTTGCCAAGATCAGGGGGTTAATAAAACCATTAATATGCAATTAGTCGGTCCACAGATAACAGGCACTTGGGTATTGGTCTTTATTGACAGTGCTAGAGAAATTGTTTCAGCCGGCAAGGCAAAAGAAATCAGTGATGCATTAACAGCAGTTTCACTGGCAACGATGGGCGGGCAAGAAGGCAGAATACAACAATTATTTGGCGATTTAATTGACAGAGAGCCTATTAATCCATTTTTAAATAAGGAGTAATCTATATGTTTCCAGATTTAATACAACAACTTATTGACAAAAATCAATATCCACAGTTATCGGCAGATGATGTGGATGGTTTTATTAATAAGCATCATTATAGTGTTTTATTTTTTTGCAATGACGCTAAACTTTTTCCTGAAAGTCTTGATGTTGCCGTCATTCTGCCAGAAATTATCTTAGCTTTTGGCAATAAAATTGTTCCCGCTATTATCAGTCGTGACGATGAGATGAAAATTCAGCGTAATTATGGTTTTACCACTTGGCCTTCTTTGGTGTTTTTCAAAGATGGTGGCTATTTAGGCACTATTTCTAAAGTTCAAGATTGGGATGATTACATACATGAAATTCAAAAACTTATGTTATCTGATTCTATATTACCACCTGTTAAAATAAATTTGTCACAAAACTAAAAAAGGAATATTAAAAATGTCATCAATACCTATCCCACCCATTCCAGCAAATTTTTTAGGGGCTGGATCGCAAACTGTATCTGAAGAAGATAAATTAGAATATATGGAAATGCCGACAGAAATGTCTACCTTCGATGTGAATAGTAAAATTTATGAATGGGATGAAAGTCATGATTTATCTCAGTGTAAAACATTTTTAGAGGGCGTTCATGCTCAGATGCTTGGTTTCAAGGTTGAAAACCCTAATTTGTCTTTTGTTGTTCAAGGAATGAATGATGATAATTTAGCGTATTTCAATACTTTGTTGGGTGAGGGAGAAGTCAGTGCTATTATCAACCAAAAAGAGCAAACGATTAATATACAGGAGTCAATTTTTACGGGTTTTTGGCGAATTACTATTGTTGATAACGAAAATAATTTAATCAGTGATTGTATTGAGGTAGGTGATATCCCAGAAGCTATCGTTGCACTCAACCAAAAAAAATCTAATAAGATCTTATTCGATAGCGCTTTGTTGCCAGAGAGTGTTATTAATGCGCCCGCTATTCTGACTGAATTAAAGGATAAAAGGCAAGAATACGAAGCGTCAAAAAAAACTCTAGATGCTATTAATTTAACGCTATTACCGCATACAGAAGATGATTTAACTGCTATCAATAAGATTTTAGGTTTTGGTGATACAGTAATATTGTCAAGAGGGTATGGTAATTGTCGCATTACCTCAACAGGTATTAGTGCGATTTGGTGGGTGAAATATTTTAACTCTACCGACAACGAAATACTCAGTACTATTGAGATTACAGATATTCCTATTGTTGCCTGTGCCGCACAAGAAGATATACAAGATAGTACTGAGCGACTAAAGGAGTTTACTGACGAGTTATGAAGACTTTTGAGGGTAGTTATCTAGGGGATGATGAGAAAATATCTGATGATACTTGTATGGAGTGTAAGATTTGCCATTATGTTTACAAACCCGAAGAGGGTGATGACTATTGGCAAATAGAGAAAAATACGCCATTTACTAAGTTACCAGATCATTGGCATTGCCCAAATTGTGATGGATTTATGGATCAGTTTATGACGATTGACAGGAGTGATATTTCATAGTTACCAACATGGAAAATAATAATGTTAAACGCTTAAAAAGTCATTATCAGTATGTGCATACGCACAGAATGAATGACATCCCTATTCTTAACAATAGACTTGAAGTTGAAACTGTAGGTTTTGTTAATTGGGGTGAGGGTAATGGTGAATTTGCATCAGAAGTAGGGATTTTAATCACGCCTTGGTTTATGAATATTGTTTTATTACCAAAGACAACCATGCAACAGAAAATAAGGGTTGGTAAAACTGTTGATATATTATTTCCAGATGGAGAGTATTCTTTCTTAACCCAGTTAGATGATGATTTTGGTGTTTATTTAACCTGCTCTTTGTTTTCACCAATGTTTGACTTTAATGCACAGGCGCAAGCAATTGAGACAGCTGAAGCGATAATGGCGCAATTATTACAAAGTAATCACTTTAAAAAAGCACAAAAAGATGAAAAACAAAAACAACAAAAAATTAAGAATGATGAACTTTTAAACAAAGTTGCCTCAAGAAGAGATTTTCTTCGTGGAAAATCTAGTACAGGATATCTATAATGTCAATTGAAGGGGAAATCACAATTAAAGTTATTACCAATTCTGGTGTTGCTAAAGAGACGCTTATTACTTCATCACGCCCTTTACATATTCCCCAATTATTTATCGATCAGCCTGTGCAAAAAGTGGCAGAAACACTAGATAGCTTGTATCAATTATGTAATACTGCCCATCGATTTGCCTTTTTACGCTTATTAGATAAGTGTAAGGTGATTTCTCTGAGTGAAAATGAAGTGCTGGCTTATCAATTATTATTAGATTTAGAAACCATCAGAGAGCATTGTTTTAGTATTTCTTCAAAATGGCGTATCAACGATAATCAAAAAATAAATAAAAATATGATTGATTTGCTCGCCACACTTAAAGAAATCAATAGCACTTTATTTTCAGTTGGCAACCCTTTGTCTTTGCTGGATAAAACACTACAATCTTTTGCTTGTATTAAAAATTTAGTGGAAAAACTAAAGACGCAGCTAACACTGACTCTAATTGGCGAGCAATTCAATGCTGAAACAGTATTTAGTAACATCCACAATTTCGACTATTGGATAAAAACCCAAAGTAGCGATTGTGCAATATTTTTACACAATATACAGCAATCTAAATTCGGCGATTTAGGTAAGGTTAAAACTCAGTTTTTGCCAAATATAACGACAGCAGAAATAACGGTGTTACTTAATGATGATGCTTTTATTGCTCAGCCCTCTCATAATGGTATTTGTTATGAAACCACACCGTATACTAGGCAAATAAATCACCCCTTAATTCAACAATTATCTGCCAAATACGATGCTGGATTGTTGAGCAGAGTCGCTACTCAATTGCTGGAAATATTCGAGTTGATGAGTCGGGTAAAGGGCAATTACACGCAGATTTATTCTGAAGACATTCATTATAATAAGGTGGCTTCTATTGACGCTACTAGCGCCATTGTTGAAGTTGAGGCAGCGCGTGGAAAACTGATACATTCTTTAACTGTTCAAGGTGATCAGGTTAAAGCATATCGAATACTTTCGCCGACACAATGGAATTTTCATCCGCAAGGTATATTAAAACAAATGATTCAAGCGCTCAACTTTAACAATAAACAAGACTTGGTCAATAAAATAACCCTGTTGGTCAATGCAATTGACCCCTGTGTGGGCTATAAGATAAAGGTAATTGATGCATGAAATGAGTATTTGTATGAGTATTGTTGAATCTCTAGAAGTCAGTGCAAAAGCGAATAATTATAAGGCAATTGACAAAGTTTGGTTAGAAATAGGACCTTTTTCAGGTGTTGAAGTGAGCGCCTTAGAATTTAGTTTTGAGGTGGCAGTTCGTGGTAGTATTGCTAATGGCGCTGAGTTAGAAATTATACAAACACAGGCGAATGCTTGGTGCTTTAGTTGTAATAAAACGGTGATGATTAAGCAAAGATATGATGCTTGTCCGTTGTGTAGCTCCAGTCAATTAACCGTGACTGGTGGTGAGGAGTTAAAAATTAAACAAATATCAATTAAGGAGTAAGGTATGTGTACAGTATGTGGATGTGGCGAAACGGAACACACTCATGATCATAGTCATGAACATGATCACGATCATGATCATTCTCACCAACACCATTATGGCAAGGGCGATGCAGGATTGCATATTGCGGGAATGAGTCAGAAAAAAATCGTCCAAGTGGAGATGGATATCTTGTCTAAAAACAACCATTACGCCAATGAAAATCGTGCTTTTTTCTTAAAAAAAGGTATTTTAGCGCTTAATTTAGTCTCAAGCCCTGGATCGGGGAAAACCTCAATTTTAGAAACCAGTTTGTTGAATTTGAAAGATGAGATAAGTCTTAAAGTAATTGAGGGAGACCAGCAAACTACTCAGGATGCCGATAGAATTCAAAAAACAGGGGTTAAAGCAATACAAGTCAATACTGGTAAAGGTTGTCATTTAGACGCGCATATGATTGGACATACTTTTAAGTCCTTAAAAGCCGAAGAAGACAGTGTCTTATTTATTGAAAATGTGGGTAATCTTGTTTGCCCTGCAGCGTTTGATTTGGGTGAATATTGCAAGGTGGCTATTTTGTCTGTTACCGAAGGTGAAGATAAACCGCTTAAATATCCCGATATGTTTGCAGCAGCGGATTTAATGTTACTTAATAAAATTGATTTATTGCCACATCTTAATTTCGACATAGAACAATGTATGGATTATGCTCGTCAAGTTAACCCTAAAATTCACATTCTACAAATATCTGCCACCACAGGTGAGGGTATGGACAAATGGTATATGTGGTTAAAGGCTCAAATTTCCAGTATTATTGCACTTAAAGGCTAAATCAATGTATCGAAAACCAGTCAAAGCAAAGATATTGATTGTTGATAGTCATAAATCTGAACATAAACTTTATGCAGCAGCACTTGATCCAAACTTTAAGTGTTACTTTGTTGATAATATTCAAGACGCCTGGGAGATATTATATAAATATCCCATTCAGGTTATTATTGCCGATGAAATGATAGAAAAAACCATTGGTGTAGATTTTTTAACACAAATTCAAAAGCAATATCCAGAAGTTGTGCGTCTAATGATTGCAGATTTTAAAAACATGCAATTGTGTTTATTAGGTAATGTAGCAGGAATTTATCAATTTCTTTATAAGCCTTGGCGACCCGATAATTTAAGGCTTATTGTTAACAATGCAGTCAAAATTTTTAATTTACAAGATAAAAATAAAATATCGCCTCTAGATTTTAAAGGCGATTTGTCAAAAAGACTCATTGCCACTGTCAAACCCACTAAAAAACAGAAAAATAGTTATACAGGGGGTACCTTTGATCAATTAGTTCGTTCTGAAAAAAGCCCGTTAAATGTTTTATGTGCTGATGTACAGAAATTTTCAAGTTATGATATTCCTATTTTAATTTATGGAGAATCTGGCACGGGAAAGGAGTTATTTGCTCGTGCAATTCATTACTATAGTGCTAGAGAAAGTAAGCCTTTGATTGTTGAGAATTGCGCAGCTTTGCCAGATGATTTATTAGAAAGCGAATTATTTGGACATGTTAAGGGTGCATTTACTGGTGCGTATAATGATAAAATCGGGCTATTAGAACAAGCGAATGGTGGCACGGTTTTTTTAGATGAAATAGGGGATATATCTCCCGCCTTTCAGGTTAAATTGCTGCGTGTTTTGCAAGAAGGAACACTTCGAAAATTGGGTGGAAACCGTTATATTTCTATTGATATCAGAATAATTTCTGCGACCAATAAAGATTTAAAAACAGAAATAAAAGAGGGAAAATTTAGAGAGGATTTATTTTACAGATTAGCAGGTGTGGAGTTTAAAATTCCGCCTCTGAGAGAAAGAAAAGTTGATATACCTTTAATCTGTATGAATATTATTAAGCAGGGTAATTTATTGTTTGATAAAAATATTGTTGCTATTGATGACGAAGCAATACAGGTATTGAAAGGACATAAATGGACAGGCAATGTGAGAGAATTGCAAAACGAAATCCAGCGAGCAATGATTAAAAGTGAGACAGACAGCCTATCCATTGAAGATTTTTCAAGCAACTTGAAGGAGGGATAAAATGTGTTTAGGCATTCCAGCGCAAATTAAAGAAATTATTGATATTGATAATCAAATCGCTATGGTTGATTTGTCTGGTGTCTCTAGAGCCGTTAATATTGCTTGTGTTTTAAATGACACTCATCAAGCACAAGACTTAATCAATCAATGGGTTTTGGTGCATGTCGGCTTTGCCCTGAGTATAGTTGATGAAGAAGAAGCGCAGAAAACTTTGAAAATATTAGATGAAATTGGCGAATTATCCGCAGCCGTTGATGATATAAATCAAGGGGAAAAATAATGAAATATGTTGATGAGTTCAGAGACCCTGGGCAGGCTAAGAAAATTCTTAAAGCCATAGCAAAACTGTGTTCAGAGATCAAACTCGCAGAAGACCGGCCGATTCAAATTATGGAAGTCTGCGGTGGGCACACCCATTCTATTTTTCGTTACGGGCTTAATCAATTACTGCCTGAAAAATTAGATTTTGTTCATGGACCTGGCTGCCCTGTTTGTGTTTTACCCCGTTCTGTGATTGATAATTGTATTCGTATTGCTGAGAATGAAAATGTGATTTTTACTACTTTTGGTGATGCGATGCGAGTACCGGGCAGTTCCAAAAGTTTGTTGGATGTCAAGGCTGAAGGCTGCGACATTAGAATGGTTTATTCGCCTTTAGATGCACTAACACTTGCCAAGAAAAATCCAGAAAAGCGTGTGGTGTTCTTTGGTTTGGGTTTTGAAACTACGATGCCTTCAACTGCATTGTCAGTGATGCAGGCTGAAAAAGAAGGTGTTGATAATTTTTATTTATTTTGCAACCATATTACTATTATTCCCACCATTAAAGCGGTATTAGATTCCCCGGGTATGCGTATTGATGGTTTTTTAGGTCCAGGACATGTGAGTTTAATTATCGGCACCAAGCCTTATGATTTTATCGCTCATGAATATCATAAGCCGCTGGTTGCCGCTGGATTTGAACCCTTAGATATTTTACAATCAGTATGGATGATACTTAAACAGTTGAAAAATGGCGAAGCAAAAATTGAAAATCAGTACGCCAGATTGGTCAAAGATACGGGTAATGCCAGTGCCTTAAATCCAATTGCAACAGTATTTGAATTACGAGATTTTTTTGAATGGCGCGGGCTAGGTTCAATCAACCATTCTGGGGTTAAAGTCAACGAAAAATATCGTGCGTTTGATGCGGAAATAGAATTTAACTTAAAAGCGGTGACGGTAATAGATCCTGATGTGTGTCAATGTGGCGAAGTCTTAAAAGGTATCTTGAAGCCGTGGCAATGTAAGGTCTTCGGTAAGGGGTGTACGCCAGAAACCCCACTTGGGGCATTGATGGTGTCTACCGAGGGTGCGTGCTCGGCTCATTATTCGTACGGGAAAAATATAGATTTAATCAATATAAAGACCCAAGAACAATGAATAAAAAATATCAAAACAAAAAAATTACTATGGCGCATGGCAGTGGTGGCAAAGCGAGCAGCGATCTAATCAAAGATATTTTTGTTGATACTTTTAATAATGATTATTTAGCGACCATGGAAGACCAGGCGCGATTTGAAATGCCCAAAGGTCGGTTGGCTTTAACGACAGACAGTTTCGTGGTCAGTCCTTTGTTTTTCAAAGGGGGTGATATTGGTAAATTAGCTGTTACTGGTACAGTGAATGATTTGGCCGTGAGTGGAGCCAAGCCCCTATATTTAACTTGTGGTTTGATTTTAGAGGAAGGACTGCCAATTGCAACTTTGGATAAAATTATTAAATCTATGCAAAAAACTGCCGAAGAAGCAGGGGTTAAAATTGTTTGTGGTGACACCAAAGTGGTGGAAAAAGGTAGTGCTGACCAGATATTTATTAATACCGCCGGTGTTGGCGTTATTGATGAAGGCATTGAAGTGCATTCCTATCAAGCACAAACTGGCGATAAAATTATCGTTAATGGCTTTATCGGCGACCACGGGGCAGCGATTATGCAGTCTCGAGCAGAATTGGCAATTTCTGCTGATATTGCAAGTGATTGTCAAGTGCTTAACCACTTAGTGGAAAAAATTCTCAGCGTTTCTAATAACATTCACGCTATGCGTGACGCCACTAGAGGTGGTGTTGCTACCGTATTAAATGAAATCGCCAACGATTCCAAAGTGTCTATTATCATTAAAGAAGACAGTTTGCCAGTTAGGACCCCAACGCGCGGTGTTTGTGAAATTCTAGGTTTGGATCCTCTATATTTAGCCAATGAAGGTACACTGGTTTGCGTAGTTGCTGCTATTGATGCGGATAAAGTTTTGGCAACAATGCAACAAACTAAAGAAGGAAAAGATGCATGTATTATCGGCACAGTAACCAATCATCCTGAAGGTATTGTTGCGCTCAGCACCTTGTTTGGCGGCACCAAAATTATTGACAAACTTATCGGCGACCAATTACCCAGAATTTGTTAAATCTAACAATTAAGCCAAGGAAAATTATGAGTGATACAAAAAAAAGTAGTGCCAATCAAGCGGAAACAGATCAAAATTTTATCAAAATGGCAGATGTTTTTATAGCGGAAGCAAATCAGTTGTGTGAAGTTGAGAATCCCGACCATCAACTTGTGAATGCGGCGTTATTGTATGCATCCGCACGCTTTAGTGCATTTATTACAGCTTCTTTGTCTAAATCAAAAGAAAACTATCAACAAAGTAGCGAAGCGGCGATTGAATTCTACACCAAAGAATTTAACAAAATGTTGAAAGAACATATAAAGCAATATGAGGTGGTATTTGATAAAAAATCCAATACCAAGAAAAAATAAAGTCAGCGTATGTAATGTTATTGGCAAAAAAAATAGTGGTTTCTGGTGCGGTGCAAGGTGTAGGGTTTCGACCCTTTGTTTATAATATTGCCCAACAGCTAGGCGTTGTTGGGGAGGTTTATAACGATAGTGCCGGTGTGGTTATTTTTGTGCAATGTACGCATACTCAATTTAAGCAGTTTTTATTCAGACTCAAAAGCAACACTCCAGCACTTGCTACAATCACAAAGATTAAAACCAAAGATTGTCAGATTGAAAAATATTTAGACTTTAGTATCGCTCAGAGCCGAAGCGGTGAAGTCGCCACACGAGTGTTGCCTGATGCCAGTATTTGTGATGATTGTATTGATGATATTACTGATAAAAACAATCGCCGTTACGGCTATCCATTTACTAATTGCACTCATTGTGGACCCCGATTTTCTATTATCAAGAAAATCCCTTATGATAGAAAATTTACCAGTATGGCGTGTTTTACTATGTGTGAAAAATGTCAGCAAGAATATCAAAATCCAAATGATAGGCGTTTTCATGCCCAACCGAATGCCTGTTCCAATTGTGGCCCACAATTACAATTAACCAACTCAAAAGGTCAAGATATTGCCACTGATAAGATTATTGCCAAGACTGCGACACTGTTAAAACAAGGAAAAATAATAGCAATTAAAGGTATTGGTGGATTCCATTTGGCTTGTTTGGCAGATATTAACTCGGCAGTTGCAATGCTACGAAAAAGAAAACACCGAAAACACAAACCCTTTGCTTTAATGGCTAAAGATCTAAAAATGGTGCAGAAGTATTGTCAGGTTTCCAAAGCGGAAGAGGTTTTATTAAGCAGTAGCGCGGCACCCATTGTTTTGCTGACAATTAAAAACAATACACTGTCCTCACAAGTAGCCCCTAAGCAAAAAAAATTAGGCTTTATGTTGCCTTACTCTCCGCTACATTATTTATTATTGCAGCAGTTTGATACACCCTTGGTGTTAACTTCTGGCAATCAAAGTCATTATCCTCAAATCATAGACAACCAACAAGCATTACAAGAATTGGGGGGTATAGCGGATTATTTCTTACTACATAATCGCGATATTGTGAATCGTCTTGATGATTCAGTGGTACAAGTTTGCGCAGAAAATACGAGACTAATTCGTAGGGCAAGAGGTTATGCGCCGACTGCATTACCTTTCCCCAATGGGTTTGAGGAGTATCAGGGGTTGCTGGCAGTTGGTGCAGAGTTAAAGAATACTTTTTGCTTGTTTACACGCACTAATGCGATTGTCTCACAACATATTGGCGATTTAAAAACCCTAGAAAGTTATCAAGACTTTATGCGTAATATTGCGTTATATCAACGCTTATATATGACTAATATTCAACGCTTAGCATGTGATTTACACCCCGATTATTTGTCTTCAAAGTATGCAGATAATTATGCCCAAACAAATAATATAAAGCTAAGTACAGTGCAACATCATCACGCCCATATTGCAGCTTGTTTGTTTGAGCACGGCAAAGCAATAGACAGTGAAAAGGTGTTGGGCGTGGTATGGGACGGCATTGGTTTGGGAGCAGATAATAGCCTGTGGGGTGGTGAATTCTTACTGGTAGATTATTTAAGTTTCAATCGTTTAGCACATTTTGAATACACACCATTATTGGGTGGAGATAAAGCACAAAGCGAGCCTTGGCGTATGGCATATATGTATTTAAAACAACATAAAATAGCTGCTGATACTTGTTTTTCGGGAAAGCCTACTGCAGAATTTGACGCCTTGCTAAAGAGTAATTTACCACTGAATTACACCTCGTCAGTGGGTCGTTTGTTTGATGCTGTGGCATACTTATTAGGCATTTGCACAGAAAAAATTAGCTATGAAGCACAAGCAGCCATTGAATTAGAAAACATGGCGAATGAGTGTCTCACTACCAAGAGACAAACTGCTTACGAATTTGAACTTAAAAAAGCAAAAAATCACACTCATATTGATATTAAAAAACTGTGGGTTGCGATTTTAAAAGACCTTAAAAATAAAGTTAAAAATCAGGATATCGCCTATCGTTTTCACTTGTCACTCGCTGAGTTATTGGTAAAAACTGTGTTACAACTTCAGCAAAGTTATACATTCGATACTGTAGTATTGTCAGGTGGGGTGTTTCATAATCAGTTGATATTAAAATTAGTAAGTGAATTATTTGAAAGCATAGGTAATATTACACTATTGACACACTCAAAACTGCCTTGTGGTGATGGTAGTATTAGTTTAGGTCAATCAGCAATTTGCATCGCTAGGGAGAGAAAATATGAACAATAATAAAGCATTATCAGACTTATACCCTTTTTTAAATGAAAACAAGAAGGGTGTCAATACAGAATTGTTGCTGGCTTCAATTCAAGAAAAAGTAGCAGATAGCATCAACGCCAAGCAGGTTTTCTTTCAAAAAAATGAACATAAGATTTTACGCTCCGCACAAATTATTGCCCAATGTTATCAACAAAATGGGCATTTATTCGCCATGGGAAATGGGGGTTCATCTTGTGATGCAGCACATATTACCACTGAATTTATGCACCCAGTAACCACGGGTAGAAAAGCCCTAGGCTTTACCAACCTCACCGCTGATATTGCCACGATGACCGCTGTTGCAAATGATGTGGGCAATGCACATATTTTCTTACGACAATTACTTTGTTTGGCAAGAAAAAACGATGTTTTGATTGGATTCTCCACTAGCGGAAATTCAAAGAGTTTAATCAAGGCCTTTGCGCAAGCTAAAGAAATGGGGTTATCCACCATTGGATTCTCCGGGCAAACAGGCGGTGAAATGGCAAAATCCAACAATGTGGATATATGTCTAACAGTAGAAACAGACAGTATCCACAGAGTGCAGGAATCTCATTTAACCACCTATCATATTCTTTGGGATTTAGTGCATAGTTTACTTTGAAGGGGGGTGCAATTGCTGGGTTGATAATTATGTGATCAACTCACCAGACGCTTGCAAATCTGCATGATACGATGAGCGCACCATGGGGCCACTAGCAACCT
Source organism: bacterium endosymbiont of Bathymodiolus sp. 5 South (assembly GCF_900128535.1). Lineage (GTDB taxonomy): Bacteria > Pseudomonadota > Gammaproteobacteria > PS1 > Pseudothioglobaceae > Thiodubiliella. The sequence continues at coordinate 13,206 of NZ_FQTR01000040.1, forward strand.
GAGAAAAGCCCATTTGGGTTGCAATCACCCTGTATTTTTCAAACTGCTCAGGTGTAATATATTCTTCAACTGCTAAATGATATTTACTGGGTTGTAAATATTGCCCAAGTGTGAGCATCTCCACATCATGTGATCGTAAATCAGACAGCACATCTAATATTTGTTGTTTAGTTTCACCAACACCTAGCATTATGCCTGATTTAGTCGTTACATTAGGATGCTGCTGTTTGAAGGATTTTAATAACTTTAACGAATAGGCATAATCAGCACCTGGGCGCACTTTTGGGTATAGGCTTGGCACAGTTTCAAGATTGTGATTAAACACATCTGGCGGGCAAGTTGCAAACACCTCAAGCGCTTTTTCCATTCTGCCTCTAAAATCTGGCGTGAGTACTTCAATTTTTACCTGTGGCGTGGTTTGTCTAATTTGATTAATACATTGTTTGAAGTGCTCAGCCCCACCATCACGCAAATCATCTCTATCAACTGAGGTAATGACCACATACTTAAGTTGCATTTTTTCAATGGTTTGCGCTAAATGCTGTGGCTCATTAACATCTAATGGCTTAGGTTTACCGTGCGCTACATCGCAAAATGGACAACGACGGGTACAGATTTGCCCCATAATCATAAAGGTCGCCGTACCATGATTAAAGCATTCACCAAGGTTGGGGCATTGTGCTTCTTCACACACAGTAAACAATTTTTGTTCGCGTAATGTGTTTTTGAGTTTGTCAACTTTTGAACCAGACAAATGTTTGATGCGAATCCACTGAGGTTTTCTGAGTGGCAAGTGCTTTGCATCAGGCTTGATTTTTAAGCGTGATACTTTTGATTTGCCTTTTAAGGCTCTAATTTCAACTTCTTGCGACATGGTTAATTAAGATTTCAGTAAGTTTGTTGGCAACGGTTTCAAGTTGACTATTATCCGTTAAATTTGACAGTTGTGTTACTGCTAATCCTTGGTATCCACAAGGGTTTATTTGAGAAAAGGGGGAAAGATCCATGTCTACATTTAAACTCAATCCGTGATAAGTAGCACCGTTTTTTACTTTAAGCCCTAATGCAGCGATTTTTGCACCTTGAACATATACACCAGGCGCACCGTCTTTTAGTTGTGACTCAATATCATACAATTTTAGTAAGTCCATAATCGCTGTTTCTATTAGTGACACCATTTTTTTAACCCCAATACTTAGTCGTTTTAAGTCAATCAAGCAATACACCAGCAATTGCCCAGGACCATGATAGGTGATTTGTCCACCACGGTCACTTTGTACCACGGGGATATTGCTATTTTGCAATAAATTCTCAGCCTTACCAGAAATACCCTGTGTGAAGACAGCAGGGTGTTCAACAATCCACAATTCATCTTCACTATCAACTTGACGCTTGGCAGTAAAGGCTTTCATTGCTTCCCAAGTTGTACGGTAGTCTTGTAGCCCTAAATTGACAATTTTCATATAAAGGCCTTTAAAGTATATAGGCGACCAAAGGATGATCTTGGAGTTCTTTATTGATTGAATCAAGTTGCGATACACTGGTTGCAACGATTCTAACGGTGTATGAAATATAGTTGCCTTTGGTGCTTTTTTTGCTACTAATTCGATGCGGGTGA
>NZ_FQTR01000041.1 GCF_900128535.1 bacterium endosymbiont of Bathymodiolus sp. 5 South
CACATTCCAAAATTATGATGATATTATTGAAAGATCTTGTCAGGCTTGGAATGAAATACTAAGTGAGGATGGTTTTATTAAAAATTTGTGTAGTAGAGAGTGGAGTTTTTTGGTTTAGTTGTTTTTTGAATTTGGTATTAGACTCAATAAACGCCTGATGCAATGTTTTCAAATTAAGTGTTAATCTGCTAGACAACGCCTTTAAAAAATCACTGTATTTCATCGTTGGCAGTGGGGTTGGCTCATCGCAAGCCACGCTTTCCTCCGCAACCCCTGCCACCTTGTCTTTTAGCACTATTGTCTGTGTGTTTTCATTAAAGCCTTCAATTGAAAAGCCATTGTTTTCTTGTAAAAAGTTAACAAACATTGTTTTAAATGCCTCCTCGTTTTCAAACTTATATTCCAAAATCACTTTTTCATTAATTTTTTCCCACAACGCTTGCAATTCTCTGTATTTTTCAGTGCGAATGCTTACCTTCTTTTTAACATCTTCAAAGCGTCTAATTTTATGGGGGTTTACCCCATCAAAAATCAGGGGATAATGTGTTTTAATGTAATCAAAACCCGATTTTTTAAATACATTGCTTCTGTTAATAACTTCCTTATCATCCAGTAATTTTAATAACGCTTCTTTGCCGATATCATATCTTTCTGTGATTTGTTTAATCATCTCTGCATGCAGGTCACTAGGCGGTGTGCCTTCTGCTGAAATTGCCCCCGATTTTTGGTTAATCTCGCTTGCCAACTTATCAATAAAATCACTTTCGGTAAAATCCACAAAATAATCTAAATAAAACTGACTACCCTTCACCCGATTGCCATACTCATTCACTGGCAAGCGCAACCCTCGCCCAACCTCTTGCAATTTTGATATATCACTGCCACTACTTCTAATCTTACATATTTGAAACACATTTGGATTGTCCCAACCTTCTCGTAGCGTCCATTTAGAAAAAATAAAACGCCGAGGATTATCCAAATCCAACATCGCTTGCTTGTCGTGCAAAATTTCATTAATTTCTTTCTCAATCACCTCATCTTTCTCTGAATTGTCTTTAGAAAAATACCCACCATGGGTACAAGGAATATTTGCCAATGTTTTCTCTAAATACGCCCGATACGCAATATGTTTTTCCGCCTTTAACAATGTGCTTCAACTTCGGCTTTTATCAAGCTTTCAACTGTGATTCTAAGGGTGCCATTTTTGCCACGATATTCTTCAATATTATCAATAAAAAACAACGAAAGTGGCTTAATCCTAACCGTCTGTGTTAAATACTGCTTTTCCAATTTAAAATGGTTTTTTATCGCCTTTTCCAGCATTATCTGTTGCAGTGTTGTTGCATAAGAATAAGGGTTAATTTTATCGCCTTTTTTTAACGCTAAACCGTTTGACAAAAGCACAGTCGTTTTATTTATCTTTTCAATCAATAAACCGCTCATTGCACCATGGACTGTCTCCAAACTGCCCTTTGCAATTACTTTAAAAGTTTTCTTATTTCTACCTTCTGTCAATTCAAAACTCGCCTCTTTCCCATCTGAATTAACAAATTTTACCAAGGCATTCGTTCCACCTTCTAGCTTAATCGTATGCCCAATAACACCCTTAACCAAATTGCCATTAAACGCATCCACTGCAGTAAGTGTATAAATAAGGTGGTGATAATCCTTAACTTTTTTACTGATCTTACCCCCAAGCCCGTCTCGATATTTCACCTCTTTTTCAGGGAAAGTAGCACCATAGCGAAATGTCAATTGCGCCTTTATTCTTTCAATGTTCTCCCAAGTTTTATTAACCTGAACAAATTTATGAGGCTCATCAATAATCATCCAAGGACGAATGGAGGCAATGGCGTCAAAAGCCGTGTCATATTCATCAAACATCGTTCTATCAAAATGCTTTTGCATTGTGTCTGAATTAATCATGCCAGTATTGATAACCAACACCTGAATACTGTGCTTATCAAAAGCCCCCGCTTCCACAAAACTAACCACCGAGGGTGGTATTGACTGCTTTTTGCTTTTACTGCCTTTCTTACTTTCTACAGAGCACTTTACTATACTGCTCCTTAAAATGCACTCTGGCACTCTCAGAATTCAAAAAATCTATCGTTCCTGCCTTAATAGAAAGCGTTGGCACAATTACCACAAACTTAAAAATACCGTATTCTCGATTAAGTTCAAACATGGTTTTGGCATAAGTATAGGTCTTCCCTGTGCCAGTTTCCATCATAATGTCAATAATAGTACTACTGCGACTTGCTGCCCGTTCCTCAATGCCACCTGCTTCTTGCACGCGAACAATATTGTCAGCATAATTGCCAGAATGAATATTAATCGAGACCTTTGCATAAATAGGAACAATCATCAGAAACCCACTTTTCACCCACTTGGCGATTTTTTAAACCCAGCCTTAGCCCTGCTAGGACAAGGTTTAAAGAAATCACCAATTGGGTAAAAATTGGATTTTGCTAATCATCCCTATTTATGCAAAGGTCTCTAATCAACGGATTGACACAATCTTTATTAGCCCCTATTGACTGCTGGATTTCTAAATCCTTAAACACAGAAATTGTGCTATCAACCGCCTGCGTTTGATGATCTAAATTTTTCTCAAAGTTAAATCCTGCCATCATCAATACCGAATAATAAAATCAATATCCATCTGTTTCTTATTGGCATAAGACTTTAGATTTTCACTATTTTCACGCAAATTTTTACTCTCAAAATGATAACCAAAAGCAACAACACTGGTGGGATTAAAATTTGTATCCTTGTCTATTTTTTCCAACAACTTAACCAAATTTTCCGTTTTAAAACCCTGATCCATCAAATACAGTTTTTGACTGGCATAATACCCACAATATCCGCCCAAATCTATCGCCTCCAAATCACAAGTTAAGGCAATGCCATCGTAAGTTTTCCAAGTCGTCAACAAAGCCTTAATATCATTTTCCGTGAGTGTTATCTCATTAAAAAGTGTTTGTTGCTTGTCAAATTCATCTGCCTCAAAATCATAATCCTCCCAAATCGGCATGGTCTCAAACACCTTAAAACCAAAATCCTGCTTTGACAAATCTTTGGGTATTTTAGACGCTTTGTTGTCTGCCTGAATTTTGTTACCTGCCCTAATTAGCCTTTCTTTAGTAATATCAAAAATAGTTGGGTTGTTTGCTTTTAACTCATCTTTCACAAAATCATAAGCGGTTTTGTTTTTCTTTTTATCAATTTTTTCTGGAAGTTGTACCAGAATATATTTTCTATCGCCGTCATCCTTAGCGTTGAGTTGCATTACGGCATCGGCAATTGTGCCTGAGCCTGCGAAAAAATCAAGAATAGTGTCGTTTCTACTTAATCCAATTTCAATAAAATCCCAAAGTAATTGCAAAGGTTTCGGGTTTGAGAATACTCTTTTGTTAAACAATTTTTCAATCTGAAGTGTGCCATTACCACTACTATAACTCGGTTTATAAAAAATAGTTTTTGGTTTTTTTGAGGGAATATTTCCAAGCAAAGGTCTTTGCTTTTTATAAATCCCAACTGTTTCATTTCTTGAAATAATTATATCATTCTTATCTTTAGAGACCTTTGCATAAATAGGGATGATTAGAAAAATCCAATTTTTTGCCCACTTGGTGATTTCTTTAAACCTTGTCCTAGCAGGACTAAGGCTGGGTTTAAAAAATCGCCAAGTGGGTGAAAAGTGGGTTTCTGATGATTGTTCCTATTTATGCAAAGGTCTCCTTTAATGAATTTATCCTTGCTCCATCTCCAAGACATTTCTTTTTCTTTAGTAATAGGGTACAAAGTAAGTAGTCTTCCTTTGTAATTTTTAGGAGGCGTATCGTTATTTGTTACGAAAATATTATCGTCTTCATCAATAAAAATAGGAAAATATAGATTGGGTCTTTTTTCTTTTGGTGCGTTCACACCTGTTGCCTTTAAATTTGCACCCTGCTTATAAAAACCCTTTTTGTCTTCACTCCAATCTTCCATCTCATCTTCATCAATAGAAAATTGATTTAAAATTGCAATGCTTTTTTGTTTTGCATACACCAATGTTATTTCATGGGTTCCAGAAAATCCAAATTCGTCATTATTTCCCTTTAAATTCATAACAGTGGGAAGTTGGGCAACAAAATTATCCTCCCCAAAAACCTCATCCATTAATAGCCGAAGTTGTGCCACTTCATTATCATCAATCGAAACAAAAATAACCCCATCCTCTTTTAAAAGTTGCTTGGCAATATACAACCGTGGATACATAAAAGTCAACCACGCCGAATGCGAATTACTCTTACTCTGAGTAAACTTTAAAATCCGCCTCGCCTTATCCTCATCCACCCCTGCCAATTGTTGCAATTCCTCAACGCTAAATTTTCTATCATCCTGATACACAAACCCATCACCCCCAGTGTTATAAGGTGGGTCAATATAAATCATTTTTACCTTCTCATAATACGCATGAGACAAATGCTTTAACACCTCCAAATTATCGCCCTTTAACAACAAATTTTGCGAATTAACATTTTCTACCTTTCCATTCCAAGACGCCTCCTCACGCAACAAAGTAGTCGCCTCATCACACGCCAACAACCGCGCATAACTTTTCCCCAGCCAATCCATCCCATAACTTTCTCGATAAAAATCTACCTCAGAAGTCGTCAATTGCTGCTTAAATTTCTCAAAATCAAAGTCACCATCTTTAACAAAACACTGCGGAAAATGCTTTCTCAACACCGCCAAATCTTCATTCATCGGTGTCATATTCTTAAGGGGTTTGTATCGGTCAATTTTTACCGTATTTTAACCAAAAAAATCATTCAAGACCTATAATAAAAGCGTAAAATTTTTTTTAATTAAAACTTTGGCAAATCCAACAATGAGCAAGAAAGAATATGATTGGAATCTTGACGAACCGCCACCAAGAATTAAACCTCATAGTATTGCCAAGCAAAAAGTTTATACTGAGTATATTAAAGAATACATACATACCCTAAACTCAAACCCTCTCATCCCTAACTTTAATATTGTGATAGTAGATGCTTTTGCAGGTGGTGGAGAATATTTAACTCAAGACAATCAACGCCATAACGGATCACCAATTAAAATTATTGAAACAGTTAAAGCGACAGAAAAAACAATCAACGAAACAAGAAAAAAACAATTTACCATTAAACAACAATATTTTTTCCTTGAAAAGAAAAAAGCCAATTTAGACTATCTTAAAAACCATTTAAAAAACCTTGAATATGATAAATTTTTTGACACAGAAATCGTTTTGCAACAGGGTGAGTTTGAAAAAGAGTATAAAAATATTATTAAGCAAATTCAGCAAAAATACAATGAAAATGTAAGAGCGATATTTATCCTTGACCAATATGGTTATACAGATGCACCGTTTTCCGTTATCAGAGATATCTTTAGGCGTTTACCTAAATCTGAAATTATTTTAACTATGGCAGTTGATCATTTGATTGATTATATTCGCGACCCAGAGCAAACTATAGACAAACATCCTGAACTGTTTGACAATCAAAAACAAGAAGAAATAAAAGTAAAAGAAGGTGTTCAATTTCAAAAAACATTAAAAGATAAACTGGACTTAGATTTAAGAGAGTTAAGTGACATTAAAAAAACAGAGAGGGCTTGGCGTGGGATTATTGAAAATTTACTAATGGAAAAATTGCAATTATTTTCAAATGCCAAGTTTTACACGCCATTTTTTCTATCTGCAGAAAATAGCCATAGAGATATGTGGTTAGTGCATTTATCCAATCATTCTCAAGCTCGAAATGTTATGACTCAAGTGCATTGGCGTGTGGCTAATCACGATAAAACAAAAATGAATCATTATGGAATGCTGGGATTTCATGGCAAATATGAGGGTGCCGACCAACTTTTTAATATTGAGGATTTTTCATTTGATCAGCGATCCAAAGAAAAAATGAAAGTAAAGCACATGGAAGAAATCCCTCAATTTTTACACAATAAACCCACTGCTTTTGGTGATTTTTACAACCAAGTTGCCAATAACACACCAGCAGATAAGGAAATTTTCAAAGGGTATATGAAGGAATTATTACAACATAAAGAGTTAAAAATTGTAGGCAAAGAAGGGGAAATAAGGAGATCAGATATAAAAGATAGTGATATTATTCAGATACCACCACAAATGAATTTATTTAAACCAAGATGAGCACTAAAACCCACATAGAATGGACAGAGCAAACTTGGAACCCTACCACGGGTTGCAATAAAGTATCTGCTGGATGTAAACATTGCTATGCCGAAGTAATGGCAAAACGATTAAAGGCGATGGGGGCGAACGGATATCACAATGGTTTTGAATTGAGCTTGATACCTGAACGACTAACCCAACCTTTAAAACGCAAAAAACCCACCACTTACTTTGTTAATTCAATGAGTGATTTGTTTCACGAAGAAGTGCCTTTTGAGTTTATAGACAAGGTTTTTGATACTATTAAAAAAACACCGCACCATCAATATCAAATTTTGACCAAGCGACAAGATCAGTTACTAAAATATTTTAAAAATAGAATGGTGCCTGATAATGTATGGCTTGGCGTAAGCGTTGAAAATATTAAAGAAGGCTTGCCACGCATTGAAGTGCTTAAAAAAATACCTGCAAAAATTCGCTTCCTATCAATTGAACCCTTGTTAGAAGACCTAGGTGTGGTTGATTTTTCCGATATTCACTGGGTAATTGTTGGCGGCGAAAGTGGCAGTAAAGCACGAAAGATGAAGAAGTCTTGGGTTGAAAACATCCAAAAACAATGCAACCAGCAAAATATTGCCTTTTTCTTTAAACAATGGGGAACTTGGGGTGCCGACGAAAAAAAACGCAATAAACAAAAAAACGGCAAACTATTAAATGGCAAGCCTTATCAAAATTATCCAGAGTTTAACCAATATCCACAATAAACTTACACCACTTATAGAAATAATCACGCTAAACAAGCCATTATTTGGTTACAAAAATAAAAATTAGACTTGCTTGTTGTTTTGTCTAGAAATTTATTTAAAACGGAACTTTGGCAAATTGATATTAAAATAAATAGCTAAAAGCCTAACTGTAAACATACAAAAACCCGCAACAATGGCTGACAGTGTAATGTCTTGAGTTGAGTTTAATAAAGCTATAAACAGCAAAGAGCCTAGCCATAAAACTGTTGCATACAGTTGTGAGTTAAACACGACAGGTGCTTCGCCGCACAAAACATCACGCAAAATACCGCCCATTGCCCCTGTTAATACCCCCATAAAACTTGCCAGAAGTGGTGGAATATCCATCATCACTGCTACCAGAGTTCCTGCAATGCCAAAAGTTGCCAAACCTGCAGCATCCATAATTAAGAAAAGTTTTTGTGGAATGGCAAAGATTCTCGCAGTGATAAATATAAAGATTGCACTTAAGAGCGATGCAATAAAAAATACTTGATCAGCAACCCAAAATACCTCTCTACTGAGTAGCAAATCTCGCAAAGAGCCTCCACCAAGTCCTGTGGTGATAGCAATAATAATGACACCAAATAAATCAAACTTTTTGAATCCGGCTTTCAAAACCCCGGAAGCGGATGACACAATAACCGCGAGCAGTGTTATCCAATAAAGATTGACAAGTAATTGCGTCATATTGATACCACTAGATTCTATTTAAAATCAAATCATCCACAACTTCTGGCTCTGCCAGTGTAGAAATATCGCCCAAATTATCACAATCATTCTCAGCAATCTTGCGTAAGATACGACGCATAATCTTACCGCTACGGGTCTTTGGCAAACTCGGTGCGAATTGGATTTTATCAACAGTGGCAATTGCCCCGATTTCACGACGCACTAACTTAACCAACTCCATTTTTAAGTCATTATTGGGTTGAACACCACTGTTGGTAGAAACATAGGCATAAATACCTTGCCCTTTAATATCATGTGGATAACCGACCACTGCTGCCTCAGACACATCTTGGTGCAATACCAAGGCAGATTCAATCTCAGCTGTACCAAGACGATGCCCTGAGATATTCAACACATCATCTACTCTGCCCGTAATCCAATAGTAACCATCTACATCTCGTTTTACACCATCACCTGCAAAATACTTACCTGGAAAAGTGGAAAAATACGCCTCCATAAAACGCTCATGATTATTATAAAGTGTGCGCATTTGCCCTGGCCACGAGCGTGCTAACACCAAAATACCTTCTGCCTCACCCTCCAACACTTCGCCTTTTTCATTCACAATTTGTGGCTCAATGCCAAAAAATGGCTGACTGGCTGAACCTGGTTTAAGTGCAGTTGCATAAGGTAATGGGGTAATCATATGCCCACCCGTTTCTGTTTGCCACCAAGTATCAACAATTGGGCATTTGCCATTACCAATCTTGTGATAATACCACTCCCATGCTTCAGGATTAATCGGCTCGCCCACTGTGCCTAAAACACGCAAGCTAGAACGATGGGTTTTTGCTACAAATCCATCGCCCGCACCCATGAGTGCACGAATGGCAGTTGGTGCCGTATAAAACGAATTAACCTGATGTTTGTCAATCACTTGCCAAAAGCGCGAGGCATCTGGATAAGTGGGGATACCTTCAAACATTAAGGTAGTCGCTCCATTTGCCAGTGGTCCATATACAATATAAGAATGCCCTGTTACCCAACCAATATCGGCGCTACACCAATAAATATCGCCGTCTTGATAATCAAAAACATATTTATGCGTCATGGCAGCATACAGCAAATAACCGCCTGTGGTATGCAATACGCCCTTAGGTTTGCCTGTTGAACCTGAAGTGTAGAGAATAAATAGGGGTGTTTCCGCATCAAACGACTCACACGGGCATTCCTTTGACATATCCTCAACCAAATCATGATACCAAACATCTTTATTGCCCCATGCCACATCGCCTTTGGTGTTTTGCACCACAATCACGCTCTCCACACAATCACAAGCTGCCACGGCGATATCTACATTAGTTTTAAGGGGTGTTGAGCGACCACCACGCATGCCTTCGTCCGCTGTAATCACTATCTTACACTCAGAATCCAAGATTCTATCTTTGAGTGCCTCAGGAGAAAATCCACCAAATACCACGCTGTGGATTGCACCAATTCTCGCACAGGCCAACATCGCATAGCTTGCTTGCAAAATCATGGGCATATAAATACAGACTCGATCGCCCTTTCTAACGCCCAATTTTTTAAGCCCGTTAGCCAATGTTGCCACTTCATCGTGCAACTGTTGATAAGTGACTTTTTGACTGACTTCGGGGTTATCACCTTCCCAAATAATCGCTGTTTGATTTGCACGCTGTGGCAGATGCCTGTCAATACAATTGTAAGCCACATTCAACTTACCGCCCTTAAACCACTCAATCAAACCCTGGTGGTAATCCACGTTAGAAGTGCTGTCCCAATCCTTATCCCAATCTAAAAATTCCTTGGCTTTCTTAGACCAAAAGACATCAGAATTCTCAATAGATTCTTGATACATTGCCAAGTAAGTTTTTTCGTCAATAAGTGGAGTTCTGTCTGATTTTGCAATTGGATACATAGCGAGATAAACTTAAACAAATATCCGTAAATAATACCTAAAAACTGTTTTTTCTATGGGGTAATTTTTTTTAAATTAATTGTCGTAACTTAACGCTCTCTTTATTGCCCATATAATCAACTTGCGCCAAAAATAACTCGGCTGTTGAAATCACATCCTGCATTGCATTATGTGCCTTGTAGCGTGGCAGATTATATTTCTCTCGAAAATTGAATAATCTTAACCCATTAGGCTGAGTGTGTTGCTGCGTTTGTTGTATTTTTCTACGCTCAATTTTAAGGGTGTCTAACATTATTAGAGACCTTTGCATAAATAGGGATGATTGGCAAAATCCAATTTTTGCCCAATTGGTGATTTCTTTAAACCTTGTCCTAGCAAGGCTAAGGCTGGGTTTAAAAAATCGCCAAGTGGGTGAAAAGTGGGTTTCTGATGATTGTTCCTATTTATGCAAAGGTCTCTATAACAAAGGTTCCTTATAAACAAAAACAGTCGGTACTTCAGCATAAAAGAGACTCTCATTTGCAGAGATAACAAACTGTAAGTAATCTGATTTTATAACCTTTATCTGTGGGGATTGCCAAGATGCCTTACTACCGTTAGAAGCTATCATTGATTGTGGCTTAGAGGTTTTGTCTTTTGCTTTAACCAAAGCAAACTTAATACCTTTTAAGTCGCTTGACGCATCAACAAAAAGCACATTTAACCCATAAGCTTGCGTATCTGCAGTGATATGGATTTTTAACGCCCCGTTAATCAAATCACATGCGCCACTTGCCCAACGACAATTAGGCTTTACCAGCATTTTATAAGACTGCCCTTGTTTGGCCTTATGTGGCACCTCAGCAACATAATAATCAACGGTAAAATAACTAATAATGGCCAAAATAGGCGCAACAATCATTGATGTGATGACATGCTTATTCTTAAAAAACATATTAACTCCTTGAGACTCCTACATTTTAAATAAAAAAACGCCCAGCATTGCTGGGCATTTTAAAGGCATTTCTAACAAGTATTAATTGGCGGCTGGAATACGAATATTCTCAACCATCTTCTCAACTTCTTTAGGTACTTTATTGGTACGACTCATGACCAAAAATGCTACCGCAAAGTTAACCAATGCACCAATGGCACCAAATGCATTTGGCTCAATACCGAAGAACCAATTAGGGTTCATATCACCTAAAAATGAAGTTGACTTCACAAACATGATGCCTTGATGTTGAAATACATATAACAATGTAATACCAATACCTGAAAGCATACCCGAAATAGCGCCTTCTTTATTCATCTTTTTAGAGAAGATACCCATCATCAATGCTGGGAAGATACTAGACGCTGCCAAACCAAAGGCGAGTGCCACCGTACCTGCGGCAAAGTCTGGTGGATTAAAGCCATAATAGCCCGCAATCAAAATGGCACCAATCATTGATATTCTGGAATACATTAACTCGTCTTTTTCAGAAATGTTGGGTCGCCATACGCCTTTGAGTAAATCGTGCGAAATTGACGATGCAATCGCTAGCAACAACCCAGCAGCAGTGGATAATGCAGCAGCCAAACCACCGGCAGCCACAATGGCAATCACCCAATTAGGCAAGCCTGCGATTTCAGGATTAGCCAACACCATAATATCTCTATCAACTTTAACCATCTCATTAGTCTTCTTATCGCCTGTATATTGAATCAAGCCGTCGCCATTCTTATCTTCAAATTTTAATAAACCTGTTTTTTCCCAATTTTTAAACCATGCTGGGCGCTCTGCATAGGCTAAATTTTGCTCAGCATTAGGTTGGTCAATCGTTGTCATCAAATTTAATCTTGCCATGGCGGCTACTGCTGGTGCTGTTGTATACAGAAGTGCAATAAACACCAATGCCCAACCTGCAGATTCACGCGCTGCTTTTACCGAAGAGACGGTAAAAAATCTCATAATGACATGCGGAAGACCTGCTGTACCAATCATCAAGGATAAAGTATAAACAAACATATTTGTTGTACTTAATCTTGCCTGCGTGGTGTATTCAGAAAACCCGAGCTGGGTGACCACTTGGTCTAGTTTGTCTAATAGATAAGTCCCATCGGCCATCTCACTACCCAAACCCAGTTGTGGGATTGGGTTGCCTGTGAGCATAAATGAAATAAACACCGCTGGAATGGTATAAGCAATAATCATAATCACATATTGTGCAATTTGCGTATAAGTAATGCCTTTCATACCGCCCATGACTGCATAAAATGCCACGATAACCATACCTGTTACCAAACCCGTTTCATAATCTACTTCTAAAAATCTAGAAAATGCCACGCCAATACCTTTCATTTGACCAATAACATAAGTCACTGAGGCAATAATTAAACAAATAACTGCAACAATACGCGCAGTCTTTGAATAATAACGATCAGAAATAAACTCAGGAACCGTAAATGACCCATGCTTTCTTAAGTAAGGCGCAAGTAACATCGCTAGTAACACATAGCCACCCGTCCAACCCATCAAGAATACCGAGCCTCCGTATCCGTAAAAGGCGATTAAACCCGCCATTGAGATAAATGACGCTGCACTCATCCAATCAGCTGCTGTTGCCATACCATTTGCAATGGGGTGAATACCGCCACCTGCCACATAAAACTCATGCGTTGACCCTGATCTTGCCCAAAAAGCAATACCAATATAGAGGGTAAAAGTTATACCTACAAATAAAAATGTTAATGTTTGTAAATCCATAACTACTCCCCTTTATTTTTCGTGAACATTGTATTTTTCATCGATGTCCCCCATGCGCTTTGCATAATAGAAAACCAACACTACGAATGCATATATTGAGCCTTGTTGTGCAAACCAAAACCCAAGTTTGTAACCCCCAATCTTAATAACATTGAGCGCATCGACAAACACAATGCCAAATAAATACGAGACAACAAACCAAATAGATAAGCACTTCACAATCAGTGCAATATTGGCTTTCCAATAATCATTATTATTACTAGACATTCAACTCCCCTCTTTTGTTAACTTGTTTGAAAATGATACACATTGTTTTATTAATGGTTTCAACTATCATGAAATGCTGATATATATTAACCACTGGATTAATAATGTAGAGACGAAAAAAAATGACGCGATGCGTCATTTTATAAGGGATATAAAGACAATAAGGGAATTAAGCTTTTGTCACTTCACTCATCTCATCGGCTGATTCGTCAATGGCAGTGGTTGATAATTCTGCTTCAACTTCTGCCATCTTAGCGCTGTTTGCCACTCTGGCTTTGGCTGATAATTCTTCTTCCATTGCATACACCTCTGTCAAAATTGATGCATTAATCAAACCCGCTTCAATCTCCCTAAGTGCAACAACACTTGGTTTATCCTTGCCAACATCTAAGGTTGACCTATGGCCACCAGAACTTAACTGGTGTGCACGCTTAGCAGCTACCAATACCAACTCAAAACGATTCTCTACAAAATCTAAACACTCTTCAACAGTCACTCTTGCCATAATTTCAACTTATAAATACGATAAAATAGGCAATTTTACACGAAAACAACTTCAAAGGATATTTGATGAGCCGACTAATTGTTTTAGATACGGAAACTACGGGTATTGAACCTTCTGAGGGTCATCGTATCATTGAAATTGGTTGCACCGAAATCGTTGATAGAGAAATCATTGAAAACAATGAATACCATCAATACATCCAGCCAGAGCGTCTGGTGGGCGACTCTGAGAGAATTCACGGCATTAAGGATAGCTTTTTAAAAAACAAACCAAAATTTGAAGAAATTGCTGAAGAATTCCTAGAATATATTGAAGGTGCCACTTTGGTTATTCACAATGCACCATTTGACCTTGGTTTCTTAAATCATGAATTACAACGAATGGGCGTGGAGCAAACCATTGAAGACAATTGCACCATTATTGATTCCTTAGAAATCTCTAAACAGCAACGACCTGGTGGTATGCACAATCTTGATGCCCTTTGCCGACGCTTTGAGATTGACGCTAGTGCGCGTACCGTTCACGGGGCATTACTTGATGCGCAAATCTTAGCACAAGTATATTTGGCAATGACGGGTGGACAATCCACCTTATTTAATGAAAACCAAAACGATGAACAAAATAGTGAGGTTGAAATTTCAAAAGTTGATTCTAATCGCGCTAAAATCAAGGTAGTTTTAGCCAATAAAGAAGAGCTTGAAGCGCATAATATATATTTCGAGCATTCTTAAAGTGAATTAGCGTTGACTACAAGACTTAACAAAGT
The DNA here is from genome assembly GCF_900128535.1 of bacterium endosymbiont of Bathymodiolus sp. 5 South. Classification (GTDB taxonomy): domain Bacteria; phylum Pseudomonadota; class Gammaproteobacteria; order PS1; family Pseudothioglobaceae; genus Thiodubiliella. Next base: position 13,844 of record NZ_FQTR01000041.1, read on the forward strand.
ATAATTATCGTTTTTTCGGAGTGTAGCGCAGCTTGGTAGCGTATCTGGTTTGGGACCAGGTGGTCGAAGGTTCAAATCCTTTCACTCCGACCATATTTTGCGCCCTTAGCTCAGCTGGATAGAGCAACGGCCTTCTAAGCCGTAGGTCACACGTTCGAATCGTGTAGGGCGTACCATACAGTTTATGGCGGGAATAGCTCAGTTGGTAGAGCCCCGGATTGTGATTCCGGTTGTCGCGGGTTCAAACCCCGTTTCTCGCCCCATATTTAAAGGGATTACACCCTTTCTTGTAAAGCAAGAAAAATGATAATGTCAACAGAATAACAACGGAGTTTAAATTAACTTAAATAATTTAAAGGATTGAGTTCTTTAATTTCTTTAAGATGATCTGGTGCAAAGTGCGCATATCTTATAGTCATCTTAATATCGCTATGCCTTAATGCTCGTTGCAAAACGAGTATATTATCACCATTCATCATAAATTGCGAAGCGAAAGTGTGGCGTAGTATGTGTGTGTTTTGTCCTTTTGGCGTATCAATGCCAGCTCTTTTAAGCGCATTGGTAAAACTTTGACTGCAAGGCGTAAATTGTAATACCCCCATTTTCCATACAACTCTAAAGTAGAGGCTTGACTGTTTACAGCCGTCTTATTACGCCACCTTTGTTCTTGGCGGTATTCCGCCTAGAGCAATGCATCACAACTTAAGTAGTCGCCCCTTAAAAACCACTCCAAACAAACCAAAACCACCCATTTTTCCAACCATCTAAATCAACAAAACTGCTTTTTATCCAGTACCGCAAAAAACCTTAGGT
>NZ_FQTR01000042.1 GCF_900128535.1 bacterium endosymbiont of Bathymodiolus sp. 5 South
GCAGTTGGCTCGGCTATGAATAAAAACCCTTTTGCACCTGAAGTGCCTTGTCATCGTGTGGTGAAATCAAATGGAGAACTAGGGGGTTTTGCAGATGATATAGCCGTAAAAATAAAACGCCTTCAAAAAGAAGGCGTTTTAGTGGAGAATGGAAAAATTATAGATTTTAAGAAAATAGCTGTTTAAAGTGGTCAATCTATAGTTTTCAATTACAAACCTAGGTCACGCATAGCATTTATAGACTTTTTCATATTTTGTTTAATCTTACTTTCAATTTCATTTTTTTGAGAATTGGACAAATAATCCCATTTTTTAGGTAAATCTTTAAATGAAACGGGAGCAAAATCGTGAAAATGTGTATTAAATTCTTCACCGGATTTTAATTTTACAAGCGCATTCATCTCTATGTAGGTAGATGCTTTATCTTGAATACCAAAAAATGATCTTTGATAAATCCCGTAACCTGCATTATTTGGAGCTGCAGGACGATTTAACCCTGAAGGCTCAAGCGTTATAACTAAATCAACTTCGCCCTTATATTTTTTCGTTTTATTATAAACAGCAACATTTTTATAGCCTTTTTGACCAAGATACTTAGCGAATATACTGGACAATTCTTCTTGATAATTTTTGTTTATTATTTTATCGTAACTGTTTTGAAAAACTGTTGTCCCAATAGATGAATAACTAGGATATTGGGGAAAATTATTAATAATAGCAATGCTTTGAACTTTGTTTACCTGCTGTTTGCTTAAAGGCATTGAGCTACAACCTGCCAATAAAGCAATAAGTGTAAACATTAAAACAATATTTTTTTTCATACTTACTCTCTTATACCTTTTTTCCGCGCATTTTGCTAATCATTTGCAGTTGCGCCATTGACTCAGCAAGTGCTGCTTGGGTTGCTGAAATGTCTTTATTTTCAGTTGCATCTTGCATTGCTGCTTCTGCACGCTGCTTAGCCTCTAAGGCTTTAGCTTCGTTTAAGTCACTTGCACGAATAGCAGTGTCAGAAAAAATAGTAACCACATCAGGTTGTACTTCAACGATACCACCAGAAACATAAATGGACTCAATGCCTGTGTCAGTTTCAATACGAACTTCGCCTGGCTTTAATACTGATAATAGCGCAACATGTTTTGGATAGATGCCCAATTCACCCGTTGATGCAGGTGCAAACACACATTTTGCTTCACCTGAATAGAGTGACTCAGTAGCGCTTACAACATCGACTTGTATGGTTGACATTTACGATTTCTCTGCAGACGCTTTCGCCGCTTTTTCACGAACTTCATCAATAGAGCCCATCATATAGAATGCTTGCTCTGGTAAGTCGTCCAACTCACCTTCAAGAATTGCCTTGAAGCCAGAAATTGTATCTTTTAAGGATACATATTTACCGGCTGCACCGGTGAATACTTCTGCCACGAAGAATGGTTGAGAGAGGAAGCGCTGGATCTTACGAGCACGGGAGACAGATTGCTTGTCTTCTTCGCTTAATTCGTCCATACCCAAGATTGCAATAATATCTTTCAGTTCTTTATAACGCTGTAATACACCTTGCACGCCACGAGCAACATTGTAATGTTCTTCGCCAACGATGAGTGGGTCTAGTTGGCGTGAAGTAGAATCTAGTGGGTCTACCGCAGGGTAAATACCTAATTCTGCTACTTGACGCGATAATACAACCGTTGCATCTAAGTGTGCAAAGGTTGTTGCTGGTGATGGGTCGGTTAAATCATCTGCGGGTACATATACCGCTTGGATTGAAGTAATTGAACCTTTTTTAGTTGAAGTAATACGCTCTTGTAGGGCACCCATCTCACTTGCCAGTGTTGGTTGGTAACCTACTGCTGAAGGCATACGACCTAACAGCGCCGATACTTCAGTACCCGCAAGCGTGTAACGATAAATGTTATCAATAAACAATAAGACATCGCGACCTTCGTCACGGAAGTATTCTGCCATCGTCAAGCCTGTGAGTGCAACACGCAAACGGTTTCCCGGTGGCTCATTCATTTGACCATAAACAAGGGAGACTTTATCTAATACATTGGACTCCTTCATCTCGTGGTAGAAGTCATTGCCTTCACGAGTTCGTTCACCCACACCTGCAAAGACAGAGTAACCTGAGTGTTCAATCGCAATATTACGAATAAGCTCCATCATGTTAACGGTTTTACCTACACCTGCACCACCGAACAAGCCAACTTTACCACCCTTAGCAAACGGGCAAACTAGGTCAATGACCTTAATACCTGTTTCTAACAATTCTGCTGCTGGGGCTAATTCATCATAAGCGGGGGCAGGACGATGAATCTCCCACTCGGCTTCTGGATTGACATCACCTGCATTATCAATCGGCTCGCCTAATACATTCATAATGCGTCCAAGTGTCTTAGTGCCTACTGGCACTTTGATGGCGGCACCGGTATTGGAAACTTCTAACCCTCTTTTTAAGCCTTCCGAGCTACCCATTGCAATAGCACGAACCACATTATCACCTAACTGCTGTTGTACTTCTAGTGTTAATCCTGTTTCGCTCACTATTAAAGCATTGTAAATACTAGGGATATTGCCTTCTGAAAATTCAACATCAATAACTGCACCAATAATTTGTATAATTTTTCCGTTGCTCATTTACTTTTTCCTCTTTTATTAAACTTAAACCGCAGCGGCGCCACTAACAATTTCAGAAATTTCCTGAGTAATTGCCGCTTGCCTTGCCTTGTTGTAAACTAATTCTAAATCCTTCACCATATCGCCCGCATTGTCAGTTGCACTCTTCATTGCAATCATACGAGATGACTGCTCACAAGCGATATTTTCAACCAAGCCCTGATAAACCAAAGCCTCAATATAACGCACCAATAATGCACCCAGCGCCTCTTGAGCATCTGGCTCATAGATGTAATCCCAGTGGTAATCCATGCCAGTTACTTCACCAGCAACCATCGGTACTAACTGCGATACTGTTGGCACTTGTGTCATGGTATTTTCAAATTTATTATAAGCTACTGACAACTGTTGAACCTCACCAGCATCATAGGCATCTAACATGACCTTAACTGTGCCTAACAAATCATCAAATTGTGGCGCATCGCCTAAATCTGTTAATACCGATTTGATGTTTAGGTCTGTGTTTTTGAAAAATGATGTGGCCTTTTTACCAATGGTGCAAAGCTCAACATCAATACCTTGTGCTTGATAGTCAACGATTGTTTTTAGCAAACTTCTAAATAAGTTTGTATTTAAACCACCACACAAGCCTCTGTCGCTAGAAATAATGATAATACCAACACACTTGACATCGCCTATCTCTTTCATATAAGGGTGTTCAAATTCTGAATGTGCATAAGCTAAGTGACCGATAACTTCGGCAATCTTTTCAGAATAAGGGCGTGATGCCAACATTCTGTCTTGTGCTTTTTTCATTTTAGACGCTGCTACCATTTCCATAGCCGAGGTAATTTTCTGAGTGTTTTTAATACTCGAAATCTGCGTTCTAATTTCTTTTCCGCCTGCCATATTATTTTACCAAGTGTGGTTTGCCTTAAAATCATCAATTGCTGCTTGTAACTCGTTAGCAATATCGTCGTTGTAGTCACCGTTTTTACTGATTTTGTCCATCAATGTTGTTTGGTTTGCATTCATATAAGCAATCAATGCCGCCTCAAAATCAACCACTTTGTTTGTTTCAAGATCATCTAATGAACCTGAGTTAGCGGCAAAGAGTGATGTTGCCATTTCAGCCACCGATAGTGGAGAGTATTGATTTTGCTTCATGAGCTCTGTTACTCTTTGTCCACGGTCTATTTGTGCCTTTGTTTCAGCGTCAAGATCTGATGCAAACTGTGCAAATGCCGCTAATTCACGGTATTGTGCAAGGTCTAGACGAATGCCGCCACCTAATTTTTTAATGATGTTGGTTTGTGCTGCGCCACCCACTCGTGATACTGATAGTCCTGCGTTAATTGCTGGACGAATACCCGAGTTGAACAAGTCAGTTTCTAAGAAAATTTGACCATCAGTGATCGAAATTACATTGGTTGGTACGAATGCCGATACATCGCCACCTTGGGTTTCAATAATTGGCAATGCGGTTAATGAGCCTGTTTGACCTTTAACTTCACCATTGGTGTACTTTTCAACATACTCAGCGTTGACGCGCGACGCTCGTTCAAGCAAACGCGAGTGCAAGTAGAATACATCACCTGGGTATGCTTCACGACCTGGTGGACGCTTGAGTAGTAGTGATACTTCACGGTATGCCCATGCCTGTTTAGTCAAGTCATCGTAAACAATTAACGCATCTTCGCCACGGTCACGGAAGTATTCGCCCATCGCACAACCTGCATAAGGGGCAATGTATTGTAGTGCTGCTGAATCAGAAGCGCCAGCATTGACCACAATTGTGTTTTCCATGGCGCCATGTTCTTCTAATTTGCGTACAACAGCTGCCACTGAAGAGTCTTTTTGACCAATCGCAACATACACACATTTAACGCCGGTATTTTTTTGGTTAATAATCGCATCAATGGCAACTGCAGTCTTACCAGTTTGCCTGTCACCAATAATCAACTCTCGTTGTCCACGGCCAACCGGTACCATTGCGTCAATTGCCTTAATACCTGTTTGAATTGGTTGGTCAACTGATTGACGGTCAATAACACCGGGTGCAACCACCTCTAATGGGCGTGAATCTTTTGATTGAATATCGCCTTTGCCGTCAATTGCCTTACCTAATGGGTTGACAACACGACCCAGTATTGCTTCACCAACTGGTACTTCCACTAGGCGGTTGGTACATTTAACCGTATCGCCTTCACAAAGGTGTAAGTAATCACCGAGTACCACCGCACCCACTGAGTCTTGCTCCAAGTTAAGTGCCATGCCAAATGTATTGCCAGGGAACTCAAGCATTTCACCAAACTGAACATCAGCTAAACCATGAATACGAACAATGCCGTCACTCACACTGATTATGGTGCCTTCTGTGCGTGCTTCAGTTGCAAAATCAAAACCTTCTATTTGTTTTTTAATTAAATCACTAATTTCGCTTGCGTTTAATTGCATAACTATTCCTCTTTATTGTTTATATAAAATTAATGTGCAACTGACAGCTGTGAACCAAGTTCGTTGACACGAGCTTTGATTGACAAATCAATTACCTTATCGCCTTCTTTAATCACCACGCCACCGACTAAATCCTTATCTATTTCGGTATCGATACTAACCGTTGTTTTGTATTTATCAGACAAATCTTTGATGATTTCATCCTCTTCTTTTTTGCTTAATTTATAAGCACTAGTCACATGAAATGCTTTAGCATCGCTGTTTAGGTTAGACATTGCACTAAACAACGCTAGAATGCTCGGCAATGCATTAATGCGACCATTTTTTAACAACAAGTCAACAAACGCCTTTTCTTGTTTACTTAACGCTCTGCCTAGCGCTGAGGTAAATATTGCGATCATTGTTTTTGCTTTGTTGGCTTTAGTTGGGTTAGGCGATGCAACAAACGCACGCATTGTTGCGTCATTTGCAACAGATACGCCCACCTCTAAAACACCCTTCCAGTCTGCATGAGATTTATTCTGCTGAGCAATCTCAAAAACTGCATTAGCATAAGGTTTGGCGATTGTTGTTAGCTCCACTTCTTAAGTCCTATAGTGTCTGTGACAAGTTCTTTAGCATGCTTTGGTGTGCTTTAGCATCTACTTCTTTATCCAAAACAGCATTCACACCCTGCATAACTAAGTCAGATACTTGGTCTTTTAGCTCGTTACGCACTCGCTGAGATTCTTGCTCAATTTCCCCGTGTGCTTGCGTTTTGATGCGTTGTGCTTCTTGAGAGGCGACACTCTTAGCATCTTCAACCACGCTTGACGCTTGTTTGGTTGCATTGGCAATAATTTCAGAGGCTTGGTTTTTAGACTTCTCAAGTAATTCCTGAGCTTTTTGTTGTGCCTCTTTGTGTTCTGATAGCCCACGCTCTGCTGCAATTAAGCCGCTTTCAATACGCTTTTTACGCTCTTCCATGGCGGCAACAATCGGCGGCCATACGAACTTCATGCAGAACCATGTAAACATGGCGAACATCATTAATTGGCCGATCATCGTCAAATTAATATTCATAGCTTAAACCCTGCTTTAAAAAAAGTATTGATTAACCAGCTTTTGCAAATAAGATATACATTGAGATACCTACTGCAATCATTGGAACCGCATCAACTAGACCCATCACGATGAACATTTGTGTTCTAAGCATTGGGATAAGCTCTGGTTGGCGCGCTGCACCTTCTAGGAATCTTGCACCTAAAATACCGATACCTACTGCTGCACCTAATGCGCCTAAACCCATTAAGATTGAACCCGCTAAAAATAATGTTGCTTGTACTTCTGTCATTTTCTTACTCCTATTTTTTTAAAAATTAATGGCCTTTATCGTGCGCCATATCCATATACACAATAACCAAAGTCATAAAGATAAAGGCTTGTAGTAATACGATTAAAATGTGGAAAATTGCCCATGGCAATGATAGCGTCCACTGAGTCCACCACGGTAATAATGCGATTAAGATAAAAATCATCTCTCCTGCGTACATATTACCGAATAAACGTAATGAGTGTGATACCGGTTTTGCAATGAGAGAGACAAATTCTAAGAAAAAGTTAGCCGGAATTAATAAAACTTTAAGAAAAAGGTTTTTAGATGAAAAAGGGTGTAAGGTTAATTCAGCAGTAAAGCCACCAAAGCCTTTGATTTTAATACTGTAAAACAGCATCAATAAGAATACGCCAATCGCCAAACCAAAGGTTGCATTTGGATCTGTGGTCGGTACTACTTTAAAGAATACATGGTGTGGGTCAGCGCCAAAGGCTACGCCAATTTGTTGAGCCACATATGGTAGCCAATCAACAGGCACCAAGTCCATAGCATTCATCAGCACAATCCAAATAAATACCGTTAATGCTAAAGGCGGAACCAGTGGATTTTTGCCGTTAAATGAGCCACGAACATTTTCATCAATAAAGTCGATGATGCTTTCAATAAAATTTTGAGTGCCTGAAGGCGTGTCAGTGGTCATTCTTTGACCAACACGGTAGAAAAAGAATAAGAACATTGCACCTAATAAGAATGAAACCCCTAGTGTGTCTAAATGCAATGCCATAAAGCCCATTTCTTTAGCTTCTGCAGCGCTGTGTGCTAAGCCCCAATGACCGTCAGGGAACTGACCATAAGTTAAGTTCTGTAGGTGGTGTTTGATGTAATCGCTTGAAGCGATAAGTTCATTTCCTGCTGACATTATTTCCCTAAAGTCTTGTCCATTAAAAAACCACACATTCCTAAAACCAAACTAATGATTAAAGCATCTGCACTTAATTCTAAAATAAATTTCCCTATTAAAATTAAGCCCACTACCATCGCCATACGCATTACTAAGCTGATGATCATCATTCCAACACCCATTTGAGCACTGATGGTAACATCATTTTCTTGTTTATTTATGTGCCTATTAACCAGTGCTGTATTAATTAGGCTAATCATTCCCCCATAAAGTGCAGACAGTCCTACACCTGCTAGGGAGAAATAGACCACAGACACTAGTGTGATGGCTAATTGAATTTTCGGCACTTTATTATTTATTGCCAAAACTTCAAAATATGACACATTCACAAAAAATGCAAATTATACAGTCTAAACGATAAAAATTAAAAGTAATTTTATGGAATTTTGCTTTATATTACCTACATTAAGATACAATAATATTCTTATAGATTTGACAATAAACACAATACGCACAATAATATAAACCTTATAAAATAATGATTGAGGAGAGGGTATGGCACATATTGTTGTTATTGGTGCAAGCACAGGCGGATTGCCGTTTGCTTACGATATAAAGAAAACATTAGGTAAAAATCACGAAGTAACGGTTATCTCGAATAATCCAAACTTTAATTTTATTCCATCAAATCCATGGTTGGCGGTTGGTTGGCGCAGTGCAGATGACATTAGTTTTGAGCTTGCACCGAGATTAAAGCGTAAGAATATCAATTTGATTGTCGGTGAAGCAACCCAAATCAAACCGAACGAAAACCAAGTAATGGTTGGTGACAAAGTTGTTGATTATGATTACTTAGTATTGGCCACTGGCCCTAAACTGGCATTTGATGAAATTGAGGGTTTGGGTCCAGACGGACACAGTGTTTCTATTTGTACCACAGCACACTCTGAGACTGCACTCCATGATTGGGAAAATTTCTGCGCCAATGGCGGTGGTCCAATTGTTGTGGGTGCGGTACAAGGTGCTTCTTGTTTTGGTCCTGCCTATGAATTTGCATGTATTATGGATACCGATTTGAAAAAACGCGGACTTCGTGATAAATGTCCCATAACTTTTGTGACGCCTGAGCCTTATATTGGGCATTTGGGCTTGGGCGGTGTTGGCGACTCTAAAGGCTTGTTAGAGTCCGAATTTAGACACCGTCATATTAAGTGGCATACCAACGCTAAAGTTGACAAGGTTGAAGCCGACAAAGTGACTATTAGCGAATGTGATGATAACGGCGAAGCGGTTAAAACGGTTGAGATTGCCAGTAAGCATACTATGTTGCTACCAGCCTTTAAAGGCGTTGATGCCGTTGCCAGTTTAGCAGATGTGGCTACTGGCTTTGTTAATCCGCGTGGTTTTGTGATGGTTAACGAATATCAGCAATCACCTGTGAAAGACAACCTCTTTTCAGTGGGCGTTAATATCGCTATCCCACCTGTTGAGGCGACCCCCGTTATGTGCGGTACGCCAAAAACAGGCTATATGATTGAATCAATGGTAGCCGCAGTTGTGCATAATATTGAAGACATGATTAACAAGAAAGCACCTTCTAATATCCCAACTTGGAATGCCGTTTGTATTGCCGATATGGGCGATACAGGCGCAGCTTTTGTTGCTATGCCACAAATCCCACCACGCAATGTTACTTGGGCGAAAAAAGGCAAAATGATGCACTTAGCGAAAATTGCCTTTGAGAAGTTCTTTATTCGTAATATGAAAACTGGTAATTCTGAGCCAGCCTATCAAAGATACATTTTCAAAATGTTGGGTATTGAGCGTCTCAAGAAAAAGTAGGTTAGGTAAATGTACCTGATTTTGTTTACAATGCAGTGTGTCAAGGTTGCAACGCCTTATGCTAATGGTTAGATTTAAAACCAGATGAATCATAATACTAAATTTCCACCATCGGTTTTGTTGTTGCAACAGGAAGGGCATTTAATTAGTGCGTGTCTTGCTTTGGGGCTTACGGAACTTCGGGTTGCAAATGTTCATAACAAGGGTGCATTTTATTCTTCCCTTCTAAATATCTCAGTTGGCATAGAGAGGTTGATGAAGGCAATTATAATAATGCAGCACATGCTAACTAATAATTTATCAGTACCCACAAAAAAGCAGCTAAAAGACTATGGGCACAAGATAACAGATCTATATGATGAGTGTGTAAAAATATCAATTAGTAACAGCGTCAACTTGCCGAAGAGAAGTTTATTGAATAAGACAAGCCAAAAACTTTTGGAGCTACTGAGTGATTTTGCACAAACTACTAGATACCATAATCTTGATGCTCTTAGCGATCAACAAATAGGAAAAGACCCTCTAGAGTATTGGAGTGAAATAATGTCATTAATTCTCAAGCAAGATGTACCCAAACAAACAAAAGACAAAATCTTAGAGGTAGCAAGAATGCATGCAACTGCTATTGACGATATGACTATAACTATGATGCAGGGACTGAATAAGAAGCCTCTTACAACAGAGGAAGCATTGGCGTTACCAGAATTATATGATGAAGCAACTAAGTATGCGGTTCTACATTTAATTGAGATGCTTTCACCAATTCGGGACTTAATTTCAAAGCTTAGTGGGTTGGCTTATGGCTTCTCACAACCACCATTTCCTCAAATGCAAGAGTTTCTTGAGTGGATATGGGATGATCGTCAACATGTCTTGAGAAAGAGAAGATGGCCATAAAAAGTCTAATAAATTACTTCATCCGACTACTAGTGCGTTGTCTTCTGAACACTTAAGCTAATCATTTCTGCAGCAGCGGTGCGTGTTTTATCGGTAATCGTCGAGCCACCCAAAATACGCGCAATTTCATCCACACGCTGATTGTTAGACAATTGCGTAACTGTGGTTTGTGCGCCTTCTTTATCTTGTGATTTTTGCACACGCAAGTGTTGATGACCAAAGGCAGCGACTTGTGCTAAGTGGGTAATGCAAATGATTTGATAATGTTGGCTGAGTTGTTTGAGTTTTTGTCCGACGACTTCAGCGACTGCGCCACTGATGCCAACATCAACTTCATCAAAAATCAAAGTTGGGGTATATTCGCTGTCACTGCTGACGACTGAAATTGCCAAAGAGATGCGCGATAATTCACCACCTGAGGCGACTTTTTTTAAGGCTTTAAAATCACTGCCCATATTGGTTCGGACTAAGAAATCAACGCTTTCATCACCGTTATAATGCACTCCATTTTCTTTTTTTGGCAAGTCAACTTTAAACACACTGCCTGGCATACCCAAAACTTGCATCGCCTCAGTGACTAAGTTTGATAATAGGTCGGCTTTTTCCAATCTAGTTTTGCTTAGGGCTGTAGCTTGTTGGTGGTATTGTTGCGCCAAAGTTTCTTTTTGTTGTTGTAGACCCTCTAATGAGGCACTAGCGCCGCTAAGGGCTTGTAGAGACTGTGCAATGCTGTCTTGAGTGGTGATTAATTCGGTGATTTGGCAGGTATGTTTGCGTGCCAAATCGTGCAATTCGCTTAAACGCGCTTCCAGCTCAGCAGTGGTCTGCTCGTCAAACGATAGACTGCTTAAATAATTGTTGAGTTCATAAATGGTTTCTTGAGTTTGTACTTGTGCGCTGGAAAGCATTTGCGCAATTGGTGTGAGTTTTTCATCAGTTTCAAGCGCTTGATTGAGTACATGGCTTAAATTTAGCAACTGTGTGTTAGCACCCGACTCTTGTTCAAGTTGGTTGAGCACCTGTGTGGTTTTTTCAATCAAACTACTGGCATTTGCGCTGGTTTTAAAATGACGCTCAATAGTATCAAGCTCATCTTGAGCAAGGGCGGCATCTTCTAACTCTTGTAATTGGTGTTGTAACAATTCTTGCTGCTGCTGTTTGAGGTCTTGGTTGTTGCTTAACTCGTCAATTTGACTGTTAATGGTATTGTATTGAGACACAATCGTATTAAGTGTATCGCATAACTCAGGGCTTTGTGCATAAGCATCTAATAAGTCACGTTGCTGATTGTTGCGCAATAAGAGCTGGTGTTCGTTTTGACCGTGCATATCAATCAACAATTCGCCCACGCCCTTCATGATTGAAAGGGGCACATTGACGCCATTGACAAAGGCTTTTGAGCGACCATCACTAGTAATAATACGACGCAAGATACACTCTGAATCTGCATCTAATGATTGCGCTTGTAAATAGTTCTGTATCTTTTTGTGGCCTGCCACATCAAAGGCAGCACTCACTTCGGCCTTATCTTGTCCGTGACGCACAAGTGCGGAATCGCTGCGATGACCCAATACCAAATTTAGGGCTTGTAGAAGAATAGATTTGCCAGCGCCGGTCTCACCAGTTACGGTGCTCATGCCAGATTCAAAAGATAAATCAAGCGCCTCGACAACCGCTAAATTTTTAACCGTTAATTGAGATAACATAGTCCTACACTAGAGTTTGGTGCCCCAGTGTAATTTGGAGCGAATGATCTTAAAGTAATTATAATTTTTTGGGTGTAATAAACTAATAGCGTTACTGTACTGATGCAAACGAATGTCTTGTCCTGCCTTAATGGAAACCGAGGTTTGTCCATCAAAACTAACAATTGCCCCATCTTCTGAGTTTTTTACCTTAATGATCACTTCGCTATCACCAGGTACCAGTAAAGGGCGGTGACTCATGGTATGTGGGCAAATAGACACCAAGCCAATAGCATCTATACCAGGGTGCATAATAGGGCCACCACTTGATAAGGCATAAGCAGTTGAGCCGGTTGGTGTGGTAATAATCAATCCATCAGCACGCTGATTGTTGACAAATTTATCGTCAATAAATAAATCAAATTCAATCATTTTTAAAGTTTCTGTTCTATGAACAACCGCATCATTGAGTGCCAAGAATTGTCCTAGTATCTTGCCATTTTGTTCGACTTGGCACGATAGTAGGCGACGCTCTTCTTTGATGAAGTCGCCATTTAATACTTCGCTCACAATCTCTTCCATATTAGTGACAGGCACATCTGCTAAAAATCCGAGCCTGCCTAAGTTAATACCTAATATTGGAATTTTTTTATCAACAAAAGTGCGGGCAGTGTTTAATAAAGAGCCGTCACCGCCCATCACAATAATCAAGTCTGCTTGTTCGATAATTTGCTCGTCATCCTTTACTACAGCGACATTTTTATTTTTAAGAAAGATGGCTAATTCCCTGGCTTTATCGTCGCTGCGTGGGTCGTTAGGTTTGGTGATAATTCCAATGGTGTTAAACATATTGATGATTGTTGTTGATTTATTTAAAATAGACACTACATAGATAAAAATATACACGAATTGAGCACTAAAAAATGACAAAAAAACAAACACAAAGCAAAAAAAAGACAACAACCTCAGTAAAGCAAGAAACTAAAAATACAAAAGAAGCAACAGTTGCAGATATTGAAGCGGCAATCAAAAACGCTTCAAGCTTACCTGAGGAGGATGATTTACAAGCACAATTAGCAGAAGCACAGCAATCTGCTAAAGACAATTGGGACAAGGTGGTACGCGCTCAGGCTGAAATGGAAAACCTGAAACGCCGCAATGCCAAAGATTTAGAAAACGCACACAAGTTCGCACTGGATGGTTTCGTTAAAGCCTTGCTTGAGGTAAAAGACTCTTTGAGCATGGGACTTAAAACAGCCCATGAAGACACGGCCACAATTGAAAGTATTATTGAAGGGCTAGAAATGACGGATAAAGTTTTTCTTTCCACGATGGTAAAGTTTGGCGTTGAGTCCATCAACCCAGAAGGCGAACCTTTTAATCCCGAATTACATGAAGCCATTACCATGTTACCGATGCCCGATAAAGAATCTAATACCGTTTTAGATGTTGTACAAGTTGGCTTTACACTGAATGGTCGCTTAGTGCGTCCAGCAATGGTGGTTGTGGTTCAATAGTTTTTAGAGTCTGCTCTATGGTATAATCTTTACTCATTTTTTATTTTATTAAGGAAACATATGAAACTCATTCTTTTAGGTGCGCCAGGTGCTGGCAAGGGTACTGTTGCAAAATTACTAACAAAAATTGACGGTTCACCTCAGATTTCTACGGGTGATATTTTGCGCGGCGCAGTTGCCGCTGGCACGGAACTTGGCAAGCAAGCACAAGCAGCAATGAAGGCGGGTGACTTGGTGTCTGATGATTTAATCATGGGTATTATGGAACAAAGACTTCAAGAAGATGATTGTAAGGCTGGCTATTTATTAGATGGTTTTCCACGCACTATTCCACAAGCAGAAGCCTTAAAAAAATTGCTTAACAAAATGGGTGAAAAATTAGATGCTGCTGTTGAGATTGATGTTGCCCGTGATGTTATTCTTGATCGCTTAACAACGCGTCGTACTTGTACGGGTTGTGGTGAGATTTATAATGTTAAATCCAATCCACCTGCAGTTGAAGGTGTTTGCGATAAATGTGGTGCATCGGTAGTGCAGCGCGATGATGAAACTGAAGAAGCCATCAGCAATCGCCTCAATGTTTATAATGACCAAACAGCTCCTCTGGTTGGTTTTTATAAAGAAGAAGGTCTGTTATTAAGTGTTAAGGCCACCTCATCTCAATCAGTTATTGATGCAATTCAAGCAAAAATCGGCTAATTTTCTGCGTCTTTTTTCATTCTAACAGTCTTCAACAGATGCATGATGGCTAAACATTAAAAATACTCGGAAACAAAACAAAAAACCTCAGGTGTCAAAACCTGAGGTTTTTTATGGTTTACTTTATCATTCAACTGTGCGTTTTTGGAATAAGGAGATAGGCACAAAACCTTATTCACAAGTTTAAAAACTTATTGGGACGCACTGTGTCACTATCTCCTTATCCAATCGCCATTGGATAGTGTAATCGAAAACGGTTTTTGGTGTTGATGATTGGCACGATTGTTATGATACGAGGGGACGCTACCCTTATTTATAGAGACTTTTGCATAAGTAGGAATGATTAGCAAAATGACAAGTTTTGCCGACTTGGTAATTTCTTTAAACCTTGTCCTAGCAGGGCTAAGGCTGGGTTTAAAAAATCGCCAAGTGGGTGAAAAGTGGGTT
>NZ_FQTR01000043.1 GCF_900128535.1 bacterium endosymbiont of Bathymodiolus sp. 5 South
TGGATGGCTTTTTCAAATTGTTTTAACTTAGCATAAGCAACGCCGCGATCGATAAAAGCATCGGCATCCTTTGGGTTTAATTCAATGGCTTGGTTGTAATCTTGGATGGCTTTTTCAAATTGTTTTAACTTAGCATAAGCAGTGCCACGGTTGTTAAAAGCATTGAAATCCTTTGGGTTTAATTCAATGGCTTGGTTGTAATCTTGGATGGCTTTTTCAAATTGTTTTAACTTAGCATAAGCAAGACCACGGTTGTTAAAAGCATAGGTATACTCTGGGTCTAACTCAATGGCTTGGTTGTAATCTTGGATGGCTTTTTCAAATTGTTTTAAATCAGCATAAGCAAGACCACGGTTGTTAAAAGCATCAGTATTCCTTGGTTGTTTGGCAATTATTTCTGACAGCAACTTAACACACTCATCATAGTTATGCTCTGCTTGTGCTTTGTTTACTGCTTGGACCAATTGTTCAGGTGTCATATTGTCTCTTTGGTTGGTGTGTGCCACACATGTTCATGGGTAAAAAGCTCGGCAACGGTTTCTCGTTTACGCACCAGTTGGTGGGTGGCATTAGCGACCATAACCTCGGCAACGCGGGGGCGAGTGTTGTAGTTGGAGCTCATGGTAAAACCGTAAGCACCTGCTGACATGAGTGCCAAATAATCGCCTTCGCTGAGGGGTAGGGCTCGATTTTTGGCAAGGAAATCGCCCGTTTCACAGATGGGGCCGACTAAATCCCACTGGGCTTGAACGCCTGTTGTGTTTTTTTCATTAATGGGCAAAACTTGGTGATAGGCATTGTAAAAACTGGGGCGTAAAAGGTCATTCATGGCGCCATCAACAATGGCAAATGAGTGCTCGGAATTTTGCTTTAAAAATTCAACTTTGGTGACAAAAATGCCTGCATTGCCGACAATTGCTCTGCCAGGTTCTAAAATTATCTCAGTGAGTCCTACTTTGCTAATTATTGCATCAACATAGGCCTTAATATCAATCGTCTGTTCACCTTCATAATCAATGCCAACGCCGCCGCCTAAATCTAAATGCGTAATATCAATGCCTTTATCTTTTAACTGTTCGAGCAGTAGCAAGACTTTATCAAGTGCGTCTAAAAATGGCGCTACTTCGGTAATTTGTGAGCCAATATGGCAATCTAGGCCTTGCACATTGAGATATTTAGAATTTTGTGCTTGTTGATACAAATTAAGTGCATCACTCATATCAACGCCGAATTTATTTTCTTTCAGTCCTGTAGAAATGTAAGGATGGGTTTTGGCATCCACATTAGGATTAACACGAATAGAAATCGGGGCTTGCTTGCCAACAGAGCGTGCAACCGCTTCTATTCTACTAAGTTCAGAAGCAGACTCTACATTAAAACAACGCACGCCGACTTCAAGTGCTCGCTCTATTTCGATAACCGTTTTTGCCACGCCTGAAAACACACATTGACCTGCTTTGCCACCTGCAGCAAGCACGCGCTCTAATTCGCCGATGGAAACAATGTCAAATCCGCTGCCTAATTTTGCCAATACATTTAAAACTGCTAGGTTAGAATTTGCCTTAACAGCGTAGCAAACTAAGTGCGGATGAGCGCCAAAGGCTTGGTCGAATTCACGCCAGTTGTTTTCAATATCGGTGCGAGAATACACATACAGTGGCGAGCCGTAAGCTTTCATTAAATCTGTTATGGCAACAGATTCAGCGTGCAGTATTTGATTTTTGTAAGAAAATCCCAAGTGTTTTTTATGCAATATGTGTGACCACAGATGTAGTGGACGAAGACTTAACTTTTTCTAATTCGCCTGTTCTGCCACAAGCGGAAAGTCCGATAATAACGAAGGTCAATGCCATTAATTTGATAATCTTTTTCATCTTGTCTTCTCTAATTTAATAACTGTTTATTTTAACAGCAATTTATCTAATTTTTTGATGAACACATTGCGCTCAATATTAAAAGCCCCTAGGCTTTTTAAATGCGCATTTTCCACTTGACAATCAATCAACTCATAGTCCATATTTTGTACCAAATACACAAAGGCTATTTTTGAGGCATTACTGACTAAAGAAAACATCGATTCACCAAAAAATACCTTGCCCATACTTACGCCATACAGCCCGCCCACTAACTTAGAATCTTGATACACTTCAACTGACTTTACCACACCTTGCGTGTGTAGTTTGGTGTAAGCACGCACCATATTTTCATCAATCCAAGTGCTGTCTTGGTCTTTGCGCTTAATACTTTTACAATGATAAATGACGCTGTCAAAATCGTGGTTAATTTTGATTTCAAATCGCCTTGAACGCACGACTTTGTTTAAACTTTTAGAGATATGCAGTGCTTCAGGTGTCATAATCATACGCGGGTTTGGTGCATACCATAGTACGGGCTCATTTTCTCCATACCAAGGGAAAATTCCCTGCTGATAAGCGTTAATTAAGCGCTGAGATGACAAATCACCGCCAATCGCAATCAAGCCATTGGGTTCGTCCAATGCTAAATCAATATCAGGGAAGGGCGCATCTTGAGCGTCAAGAAAAAATTCCTCAGGAATAACAAGATTCATCTATGCTTACCTCGTCAATGTTTTGTTTTGCACACTTACTGGTTTTTAATGATTTCTTTTGCCATGTAGAGTGCTGCAATGGTTCTGGCTTCGGTTAAATCTTGGTTGTACACCAATTCTTCTAAATCAGACAGTTTGTGTTTGACCACTTCTAATGGCTCAGGCTCATCACCCTGCGCACTGTCTTCATATAAATCTTGTGCCAAAACAATATGGGTAAAGTTTGATTGATAGCCTGGTGCCAATGTCATGGTTTTTACAAAAGAAAGTTTTTTCGCACCGTAACCAATTTCTTCAATTAATTCTCTATTGGCGGCTTCAAGGGGTGATTCACCCGCATCAATTTTGCCTTTGGTTAATGCCAACTCATATCTGTGCGTGCCACCAGAATATTCGTAAATCATCAATACTGTATCATCATCTAGCATTGGAACAACCAAAACAGCGCCGTCTCCATCTGGCTTTAAGCGCTCATATTGGCGTTTTTCGCCGTTAGAAAACGCAACATCCATGCTTTGAATGTTAAAAAATTTTGTGGTGGCAATATTTTTTATATTTGATAATATTGGTTTTTTACGCATATCTACATTATAGAGACCTTTGCATAAATAGGAACAATCATCAGAAACCCACTTTTCACCCACTTGGCGATTTTTTAAACCCAGCCTTAGCCCTGCTAGGACAAGGTTTAAAGAAATCACCCATTGGGCAAAAATTGGATTTTGCTAATCATTCCTATTTATGCAAAGGTCTCTATAAGGTGTTTAACAACAATTATTATCCGTTGGACAACATTGCGACTTAAACCACGATAATATGGTTGTTTTGTCAGGAATGCCTCCTGCATGTGCAATTTTCCCATCTACAATAACACCAGGGGTAGACATAATCCCGTACTCCATAATTTTAACTTGGTCTTCAATTTTCTCCAAATTGATGGCAATATCATTGTCATCGCAAACTTTTTCAATTAAATCCTGAGTAGTCTTGCAATTTGCACAGCCAACCCCCAATACTTTTACTTCTATCATTTTTAGCCCCTAAAAAATTAAATTAAACAACAAACCCACCAAAGTGATGGACACAGCAACAATCCCTGTAAATAATGCCAAAGCTCTCCAGTGCATTACTTTTTTTAAAATTAACAACTCGGGCAAAGAGATGGCAGCAATACTCATCATAAATGCCAGTGTTGTACCAACGGCAACACCTTTAAGCAACATTGCTTCAACCAAAGGAATTACCCCAACTTCATCGGAATAAAGTGGCACACCAACAATAACCGCCATTGGCACAGCAAAAAGATTGTCACTGTTTAAGGTTTCTGCCCATTGTAATGGGAAAAAACCGTGAAATAACGCACCAATACCAACGCCGAGAAAAACCCATTTCCAGATTTCAGCAATAATCTTTTTGGCTTCGGTGGTTGCATATTGATGCATTTTTTTCCAAGCATTGTCTATGGGTAGATTTTCCATGCTCATGGTTTTGGCATTTTTGATTGCTTCATAATTTAAAATATATTTTTCCACGCCCATTTTTTCCATCAATATCCCACCAAAAAAGGCAATAATCGCACCAGCAGTAACAAACATTAAAGTCGCTTTCCAGCCCACAACACCAATTAAAATGATAACGGCAATTTCATTAATCATAGGGCTTGCGATTAAAAAAGTAAAAACCACGCTGAGTGGAATACCCGCACGCAAAAAACCTAAAAACAATGGAATGGAAGAGCAAGAGCAAAATGGCGTAACGCCACCTAAGGCAATTGCCATTAACTGTGCAAAGAATTTTGATTTTCCTTGTAGATAATCGCGTACTTTTTCTGGCGAAATATAGAATCTTAATAAACCCATAAAATAGATAATCAGTGCCAACATAAAAAATATTTTGACAATATCCATCACGAAAAAATGCAAGGTATCACTTAAGTGGCCTTGCATAGGTATTCCTAATAAATCAAATACCAACCAATCTGCCAAAGATTCAAACATTATTTACCCTTACATTTGGTCTATTTTTCATGGTGCTTAATCTTTGTAAATCTTTTTTGTATAAGGTTTGTTCGTATGCTTGTGTGGTTATAAGTTTGATAATTGTGACTTGAAAATCTGTCAAATCTAGCTGAAGAGAATACAAAACCCATTTTCCATAACGGCGCTTACTAATTAAGCCATTTAGTTTCAAAATATTTAAATGGCGTGAAATTTTGGATTGCCCAAGATCAAGTGCATATTCTAATTCACAAACACACAACACTTTGTTTTTACAAATAAGTGCCAAGCACCGAAGCCGAGTTTCATCAGATAATACATTAAAAAAATCATTCATATTCGTATATCCGTTTATTTGTATATGTAAATTTTCATATCTTTATATTATAGCAAAAAAATTAAATGAATGGAATATGGTGTATCATATTTCCAAAAGGCTTTACATAATTATGTAAAGCCCTCTTATAAAATTAATCTAACATTAACAGGTAATATGATGAAAAAAGGTTTATTGATATTGTTGCTAATTGCCGTTGGCATTTGCTATTTATTATACGATTCAGAAAAATATGTGTTTGAAAAAATTGCTGATAATGTCTATGTAATACACGGCCCACTTGATGAGCCTAATGCAAAAAATCGTGGGTTTATGAATAATCCTGGGCTTATCGTTGGCAAAAATGGTGCCATTATTATTGACCCAGGTAGTGCTTATGGCGTGGGGAAAAATGTCATGATAGCGGCAGAGAAAATTACCAATAAACCAATTGTCGCAGTTTTTAACACCCATGTGCACGGCGACCACTGGCTCGGCAATCAGGCAATTGTTGAGCGCTATCCAGCGGTCAAAATTTACGCCCATCCCAATATGATTGAGCAAGCCAAATCTAGTGAAGGCGAGCGTTGGATTGCATTGATGAGTAAATTAACTGAAGGGGCATCTGATGGCACTATTGCCTCGTATCCCACCGATACAACCACGCATTTACAAATCATTAAAGCAGGGGGTGAGGCCTTTAGAATGCACCACGATATTACCGGTGTAGCACACACCAATACCGACTTAATGATTGAACACATTAAAACCAAAACTTTATTTATGGGCGACAATGGGCTTGTGCATAGACACGGAAGATTTGATGAAACTTCGGATATGCATGGAAATATTGCAGTTTTACAATATGCAACCGATTTAAACCTAACTTATTATGTACCCGGTCATGGTCCAACAGGTAACGCAACAACTACAGTAAAGCCTTTTCTGCATTATTTACAAATCGTACAAGATGAAGTTAAAAAAGGCTATGAGCAAGATTTAACTGATTACGAAATTAAACCAATTGCCGATAAAAAACTCACCGCTTATCACGACTGGCACGGCTACGAAAGTAACATGGGTAAACATATTGGCAAGATGTTTGGCGAGATTGAAAGTTTAGACGAATAACGACTCGTTTATTCATCGAAAAAACCATCCATATGCAGCTCAGTTAGATCGCTAAAGCCGCCGATATGTTTGTCATTAATCAAAATTTGTGGCACCATTCTCGCACCATTAGTGACCTTAGAAAACTCTGCCATTAAAGTGCGGTCCTCATCAATCATTTTTTGCTCAAAAGGTAAATTCCATTTGTTCAGCAGTGTTTTAGTTTTGACGCAAATTGGGCAGGTATTGGTAGAATAAACAATTATTTTCACGCCAATGCCTCCACGACTAAATCACCCATTTCGCTAGTACCAACAACGCTATTGCCATCACCAGCAATGTCTTGCGTGCGATAACCTTGGTCCAACACACGATTAACTGCCGCCTCAATCTTATCCGCCAAATTCTCTTGATTGAGCGAATAACGCAACATCATTGCCACTGAAAGAATCGTTGCCAATGGATTGGCAATATCCTTGCCTGCAATATCAGGCGCACTGCCGTGAATAGGTTCATACATGCCAAAACCCTCTTTGTTAAGTGAGGCTGATGGCAGCATACCAATTGAGCCTGTGAGCATTGCTGCACAATCGCTCAACACATCGCCAAATAAATTACTGGTAACCATCACATCAAATTGCTTGGGCGCTTTAACGAGTTGCATAGCGGCATTATCCACATACATATGCGAAAGCTCCACATCTGGATAATCCTTTGCCACTTCAATCATAGTTTCACGCCATAACTCACAGACTTCTAACACATTTGCCTTATCTACCGAACAAACACGCTTGTTACGAAGTTGTGCAATTTTAAATGCTGAATGCCCAATACGCCTAATTTCTGACTCAGAATAAGTCGCTGTATTAAAGCCATATTTTTCACCATCTCGCTCTTCAACACCACGCGGTTGCCCAAAATAAATACCCGCTACCAACTCACGCACAATCATTAAATCCAATCCAGAAACCACGGCTTCTTTAAGAGTTGAGGCACTGGCAAGTTGTGGGTATAAAATCGCAGGGCGCAAATTAGAGAACAAGTCCATCTCGCTACGCAACCCCAAAAGCCCTCGCTCTGGGCGCAAATCGCGCTCTAATTTCTCCCACTGATAACCCCCGACTGCCCCTAACAAAATACTGTCGCACTCATGAGCTGCATCAAGTGTGGCTTGTGGCAGAGGTGAAGCAGTTTCGTCATAAGCAGCACCGCCCACTAAGCCATGAACCAGCGTCATATTAAGCTGGTGATTCTTATTTAAATAGTCAATAACCTTTAACGCCTGTGCAACAATTTCTTGCCCAATACCATCGCCTGGCAAGATAAGTACTTTTGACATTAAACCTCTACCATTTCAAACTGGTCTTTCGTCACGCCACAATCAGGGCACACCCAATCTTCAGGGATATCTTCCCATTTTGTCCCTGGTGCAATCCCCTCTTTCTGTGAACCTTTGGCTTCATCATAAATCCAGCCACAAATCATACATTTGTAAGTTTTCATTTTTTTCTCCGTAAAAAAGGGAGCGCTAACCACTCCCTTGTTATAAAAACAATTTATTTATAGATCCTCAGCGTTCTTAGCCAAGTACTCTGCCACGCCTTCTGGTGTGTCTTTCATGCCTTCGTCACCCTTGTTCCAGCCCGCAGGACAAACTTCACCATGTGTAGTGTGAAAATCAAGGGCATCAACCATACGCAACATTTCGTCAACATTACGACCCAATGGCAAATCATTCACCACTTGATGACGCACATCAAAATTCTCATCAATTAAAAATGAGGCGCGAAGTGCAATACCTGCTGGATGAACAATACCGTATGCTGTCATAATTGAATGGTTCACATCAGCGACTAAAGGAAAATCAATCTTGCCTAATCCACCGTCTTTAGGTGCTGTATTTCTCCATGCATTGTGGGTAAATTGTGAATCAATTGAAACACCAACGACCTCAACGCCTTTTTCTGCAAACTGTGCCACACGGTGGTGGTGTGCCAAAATCTCTGATGGACAAACAAAAGTAAAGTCCAATGGATAAAAGAACAACATAATTTTCTTGCCTTTCAAACTAGAAAGTGTGAAGTTATCGACGATTGAACCATCTGCTAATACCGCTGCAGAAGTAAAATCTGGTGCTTGCTGTGTTACTAAAACGCTCATAATTTTCTCCAAAATAATAATATAAAACCGCTTAATTATACAATCGTAAGTAGCTTTAAATCATATAAAAAATAAGGGATTGCCTGAAATACTAAGTAAAATACCGCTTATGCTTAAAATCTACAATACGCTTAGCAAACAAAAAGAAGAATTTAAACCCATCAATTCAGAGAAAGTAGGGATGTATGTCTGCGGAATGACGGTCTATGACTATTGCCATATGGGTCATGCTCGTGTCTTAGTCATGTTTGATGTAATCACACGCCATTTGCGCCGTCATTTTCCTCAAGTAGAATATGTGCGCAATATCACCGATATTGATGACAAAATCATACAGCGTGCTGTTGAAAATAAAGAAGATATTTACGCACTAACCAACCGATTCATTGCTGCCATGCACGAAGATGAACGGGCACTCGGCATCTTACCCCCTGATATTGAGCCACGCGCAACCGATGCCATTGACCAAATGTTTTATATGATTGAGTCTTTAATTGAAAAAGGCATTGCCTATCAAGGTAAAAATGGCGATGTCTATTACTCGGTACGCAAATTTAAGAATTACGGCAAACTCAGTGGTAAAAATCTTGATGAGCTTGAAGCAGGTGCCAGAGTTAATATTGAAACCAGCAAACAAGACCCGCTAGATTTTGTGCTATGGAAAATGGCAAAGCCTAACGAGCCGAGTTGGCAGTCCCCTTGGGGTGATGGTCGCCCAGGTTGGCATATTGAATGTTCAGCAATGTCATGCACCCACCTTGGTAAACATTTTGATATTCATGGTGGTGGCATGGACTTAGCCTTTCCACATCATGAAAATGAGATCGCCCAATCAGAAGGTGCTAACGATTGTACTTTTGTCAATACTTGGATGCATGTAGGGTTTGTCAACATCAACAACGAAAAAATGAGCAAATCGCTGAATAATTTTTTTACCATTCGTGGTGTATTAGAAAATTACGATGGCGAGACCTTGCGCTACTTTATTATGAGTTCACATTATCGCAGTCCACTTAATTTCTCCGATGAAAACTTAGACAACGCTAAGGCATCTCTAACGCGCCTATACACTGCCACACGCGGATTAAGCGCCTCAGCAGCAGCAACGGAAGAAGTCTCTCAGCGCTTTGATTATGAAGCGCGATTAACAGCAGCATTAGATGACGACTTTAACACACCGATTGCACTCAGTATTTTGTTTGAACTCGCCAAAGTCGTCAATGCCAAGCGTAAAAAAGACAGTGACCAAGCAAATGCCTTGGGTCAACTACTGAAAAAATTGGGTGGCTATATTGGCATTTTGCAAATGGAGGGTGATGTCTTTTTAAAACACACCTCTCAAGGAAGCACTGAAAAGAGAGGCGTGGGTTTGTCCGATACGCAAATTGATGCAAAAATTGATAAGCGTAATCAGGCTAGAAACAACAAAAACTTCGATCTATCCGACCAAATTAGAGATGAGTTGGCTGAATTAGGCATTATTTTAGAAGATAACGCAGATGCGACAACATGGCGCAGAAAATAGACTGGGGAAATATCGACACCATCTTACTAGATATGGATGGCACTCTATTAGACCTACATTTTGACCTACATTTTTGGATGGAATATATGCCTTTGGTATTTGCTAAAAAACACAATATAACCTGTGATGAAGCCAAAGATAAACTCTATCCAATCCTACGCGCAGAAGAAGGCAAACTACATTGGTATTGTCTGGATTATTGGCAAGAAAAACTACAATTAGACATTGCTCAACTCAAAGAAGATGTGGCACATTTAATACAAATCCATCCCTTTGTATTGGCGTTTTTGGAGCAAGCCAAGACGCATAAAAAGCGTATTTATTTAGTGACTAATGCACATCGAAAAACATTGGAACTAAAAATGCGTGTAACTAATTTAGCGTCTTATTTTGACGGCATTATCTCTTCTCACGATTATGATGTTGCCAAAGAAAAACAAGAATTTTGGCAGCAATTAGAAGACGAAATTAAATTTGATAAAGCAAAAAGCATCTTTTTTGATGACTCACCCTCTGTCTTAAAATCTGCCAAGCAATATGGCATTGGTACAGTCGTTGCTATCAGCAAGCCCAGTTCTAAAGTGAACGCCAAAGAAATTGAAGGCTTTATCAATATCGAAACTTTTGAACATGTCCTGTAAAGATTGGTTGACATTAATTAATAAGTTAGTATAATCAATTTCATACATAGCCCAAAGCAGTACGCAAAATCATTAAATAGGTGTTTTGCCAAACCTTTGGGCTTTTTTTTGCTAGAAAGGAAATAAGTATGAGAGATGTTGCTATTTTAGTTGATGGTGGTTTTTACCTAAAACGCTACAAAAAACAAACCGATGGTAAACAAGTTGCTAAAGGCTTGTTGACACATTGCTTAAAACATATTCACAATCAATCTGAAAATAATGACCGTCATATAACGGAACCAGAAAGACTATATCGAATATTTTTCTACGACTGTCCGCCTATTACCAAAAAATTACACCATCCAATAACAAAAAAGGCTGTTGACTTCAAAAAATCAAAAACTGCGTTGCTTAGACAAGATTTACACAATCAATTAAGAAAAACTAGAAATGTCGCATTAAGATTGGGGTTTCTTGATGAAAAAAATGCACGCTGGACGCTAAAAAACCCAGAGCGATTTAAAGACTTAATATCAGGAAAAATCACACATACCGATATTATTGAAAGTGATGTGATTTATCACGCTCAACAAAAATCTGTTGATATGAAAATTGGCTTAGACATTGCCTCTATGGCATACAAAAAACAAGTCAATAAAATAATTTTAATCTCTGGCGACAGTGATTTTGTTCCTGCGGCAAAATTGGCAAGACGAGAAGGCATTGAATTTATATTAGACTCTATGAATGCACCTATCAAACCTGATTTACAAGAACACATTGATGGCTTGAATACAACATTATCCAAATAAAATGACACTCAAAATCGGCATCCTTTCAGATTCTCACGGCTGGATTCACCCCGATATTATCAGCCTAATGAACACCTGCGACCAAATCATTCATGCGGGTGATATCATCGAAGAACAAACACTCAGCGTGTTCACTCAGCCACTCACTGCTGTTCGGGGTAATAATGACGCACACCTTAAATTTTCTGATATTGAAATACTTGAACTTCTTGGCGGCACATTAGCAGTAGAACACGGGCATGAGCATGGGTGGAAAACACCCTCACACAAATCCTTACGCCAGACTTATCCCAATGCTAAAGCCATTATTTATGGACACACGCATAAACAAGTGATTGACACAGAATCTAGCCCTTGGGTAATTAACCCAGGTGCGTCAGGTACGGTGCGTAATGGTGGCAGTTCTAAATGTTTGGTGCTAAACATTGATAATTCACAAAACTGGGAATTCACACCACATATTTTTGAATCAATATAAGACCTTTTTTATATACGAAATTACCATAGCAATGTATAATTAATGGTTTTTATAAGTCAAAAAGGAACTAACAATGAAAAATGCTTTTTATGCACAATCTGGTGGTGTAACAGCCGTAATTAATGCTTCTGCTTGTGGTGTGATTGAAACAGCACGCAAACACTCAGACAAAATCGGCACAGTTTATGCAGGTCAAAACGGCATCATTGGTGCTTTAACTGAAAATCTAATTGACACTTCTAAAGAATCTGATGCTGATATTTCCGCACTCAAGCACACCCCTTCTGGCGGCTTTGGTTCTTGTCGTTATAAGATGAAATCTTTGGAAGACAACAGGGCAGAATACGAAAGATTGAT
The DNA here is from genome assembly GCF_900128535.1 of bacterium endosymbiont of Bathymodiolus sp. 5 South. Lineage (GTDB taxonomy): Bacteria > Pseudomonadota > Gammaproteobacteria > PS1 > Pseudothioglobaceae > Thiodubiliella. Next base: position 11,948 of record NZ_FQTR01000043.1, read on the forward strand.
TGAAGTATTTAAAGCACACGATATTGGCTATTTTTTCTACAATGGTGGCGGCGATTCGGCGGATACTTGTTTAAAAGTTTCTCAATTGTCTGAATCCATGGGTTACCCAATCCAAGCCATTCATGTACCAAAAACAGTTGACAACGACTTACCCGTAACCGACAACTGCCCAGGATTTGGCTCTGTTGCAAAATACATCGCTGTTTCTACTATGGAAGCAAGTTTTGATGTGGCTTCTATGTGTGCCACTTCAACCAAAATTTTCGTTTTAGAAGTGATGGGTCGTCATGCTGGCTGGATTGCAGCAGCAGGTGGCTTGGTTGATGATTCAATTCCCGTGGTAATCTTGTTCCCAGAAGTAGATTTTGATGAGAAAAAATTCTTAGCCAAAGTAGATGCGAATGTTAAAGAATTTGGCTATTGCACCGTTGTGGTTTCTGAAGGCACAAAATGGGCAGACGGTCGTTTCCTTGCCGAACAAGGCACTCGTGATGACTTTGGTCACGCACAACTCGGTGGTGCAGCGCCTGTGGTTGCTAACTTAATTAAAGACGCATTGGGGCATAAATACCATTGGGCAGTAGCAGACTATTTACAGCGTGCAGCACGCCACTTGTCTTCTAAATCTGATGTTGAACAAGCCTACGCATTAGGTGAAGCAGCCGTAAACTTGGCAATGGAAGGCAAAAACTCAGTAATGCCTGCAGTCATTAGAACCTCAAATAACCCTTATACTTGGGAAATTGGCATGGGTGAGTTAAAAGACATTGCAAATGTTGAAAAAATGATGCCAATGGATTATATTTCTGATGATGGTTTTGGTATTACCGATGCCTGTCGTGAATACTTACAGCCACTTATCGAAGGTGAAGACTACCCACCTTACAAAAATGGCTTGCCAGATTATGTAGTAATGAAAAAAGAGATGGTAGAGAAAAAATTACCTTCATTCGAAGTTTAGGCTTGATTTAGACTTAAGGGGTTTATGTTGTGCAAGTGACATAAGCCCTTTTTTTATTAAGGAGTAAAAACAATGCCAATTGGTCCAAGAGAAATTAGCGTCCCTTTTCGCCCCATTCCACTGGATGTGCCGGAAGGAATGAAGCCAAATGAGTTTTTTAACTCGCCTGAGAATTTGGCAGATTTGTCCAATAACAATGGGCTGTTGGTCAACGATGAAGATTTGTTACTCTATAGAAAGGCACTGGGGCATTCAAATGAGTTTGATTGCTCTATTATTTACAACACCTCGCAAAAGATTTTGAATCCACTGGGTAGGCCCGTTAGACGCACGCAGGTGCCTGATAATGTGAAAAATGTTTGGAATCGAATGAACCAAATTATTATCAGTTTTATGCTGGAGCAATACCCAGACCCAGAAACACATTTGGTGTTAGCAGGCGAAGCCTCATTAGATTCCACCTGGCCGATTACCTCCCCTGGTGTGCCGAGCATTCGGATGTTGCACAACCACTTTATTGTATTTGACAAACAACAACTCAAAGAAGCAAAAATAACGGATACCAACAATCCTAACTTAACCGATGGCGGGCAGCACTCTTTATTTGCTGCCTATATGCAAGAAGTGTATGTGGAGTTTTTATCCTCATTAGATTTGAAAATACTCAAACCAATGTCTGGCGAATCCTCCAGTCTGGCGCTCACAGGTTATCCACAAGGGCTAACACGCTGGGAAATACAAGGAGGTATTGACAGCTTAAAAGGAGTTGAATTTTGGCACGAATACGACCAAATTCTCAAAGGTTTCTTGGATTTTTATCGCACTTTTTTCGCACAAGTGTCTAGTCGCAATTCAGGGGTGCCAAAAAATGCTTATTTTGCCAAAGAAATTGAAAAAACTTTATTGTTTAACAATGGGTTTTTATCTGCCGCCAAAAAAGTGCGTGACAAATGCCTAAGCGATGCAAAATATGCCTCAGATATTCGCTGGCAACCTGCGTTTAAACAATTAATCTATCGTGATGACCAAGGCAGATTGATTGTTACTATTTCGCAAAATTCTATCGGTAATGCAATTACCGAATTACTAGGAGTGGTGGTCAAACGCACACCCAATGCCGAAGGTTATGAGCAATCTGAACCTGCATTAATTAAAAAATTACTCGAAGTACGATCAAGACTGATTGAAGCAGATTTGGGTTACGGCATAAAAACTAAATATTGGGATAAATAAGATTCTTCCCATGTAGGCATTGTCCAACACTTAAATTTCTTCCACTTTCTTAATTCGGCACCGTCTTGACCTTACTAACGCTCCAATACCAACACCAGCCAACAGTACAATAGGGTCAAGTATCTGACTACATTACCCCAAAACCTCTGACAACTTTTTAAAATTTCTTATATAGAACATCCTAAGAAGCCTTCGCTTTTTCTTGATTTAATTTTATACTTTCTTGGTACGCAT
>NZ_FQTR01000044.1 GCF_900128535.1 bacterium endosymbiont of Bathymodiolus sp. 5 South
GTTTATTCAAATGCGTTTGCCTTTGCTGCCCTTAAAGCTGATGGGTCAATCACGGCGTGGGGTGACTCAAACAAAGGAGGTTCAAATGTGCCTGCTGGTAGTGGCTACACTAAGATTTATTCAGCCAGTAGTGCCTTTGCCGCCCTTAAAGCCGATGGATCAATCAAGGTGTGGGGTAACTCAAACACAGGAGGTGTAAATGCACCCGCTGGTAGTGGCTATACCAAAATTTATTCAACTGGGTCTGCTTTTGCTGTCATTAAGACCGATGGATCAATCAAGGCGTGGGGTGACTCAAACAAAGGAGGTGCAAATGCACCCTCTGGTAACGACTATACCAAGATCTATTCAACTGCTAGTGCCTTTGCCGCCCTTAAAACCGATGGGTCAATCAAGGTATGGGGTAACGCATCTGCTGGAGGCACAGGTGCGCCCGTTGGTAATGGCTACACTAAGATTTATTCAGCTCAGTCTGCCTTTGTCGCCATTAAAGCCGATGGGTCAATCACGGCGTGGGGCTCCTCATCTGTTGGAGGCACAACGCCCGCCCCTAATCTTACGAATACTACAGGTGCAGACCAAATAGTTGTTATTGGTTCTGCCATCACAGGCATTACTTTTCACAATTCAGGTGGTTCGATTGCCAGTTGTACAGTAGCGCCTACACTGCCAGCTGGTTTGAGTATTGACAGCGCAACTTGTACCATTAGTGGCACACCAACTGAGGTGAGGGCTCTTACTCTGTACACAGTCACTGCAAGAAATGCCTCAGATAATACTGACAATGCTATCTTTTCTTTAACGGTGAATGCACAGCCCTCTAAACTAAACCGCTTTACTGAGGTGGATGTTTCTAGTGCCAATAATGATAATGGTGGCTATTATAATGCGTCAAATCACCCCAACTCCAATGCCTTTGCCGCTCTTCAAGCCGATGGCTCAATTACAGCGTGGGGTGACTCATATTCTGGAGGCATAGCACCCTCTGGTAATGGCTATACCAAGATTTATTCAACTGGATCTGCCTTTGCTGCCCTTAAAGCCGATGGCTCGATCACGGCGTGGGGTGCCTCATCTGCTGGAGGCACAGATGCGCCCCCTGGTAATGGCTATACCAAGATTTATTCAACTACAACTGCCTTTGCCGCTATTAAAACCGATGGCTCAATCAAGGTGTGGGGAGGCTCAAGTCATGGAGACATAAGTGCACCCTCTACTGGTGTTTATACCAAGATTTATTCAAATGCGTTTGCCTTTGCTGCCCTTAAAACCGATGGCTCAATCACAGCATGGGGAAAACCAAGTTATGGAGGTACAGGTGTACCTTCTGGTAGTGGCTACACTAAGATTTATTCAACTGCGTTTGCCTTTGCTGCCCTTAAAGCCGATGGGTCAATCAAGGCGTGGGGTGACTCACGTTATGGCGGTACAGGTGCACCCTCTAATGGTGTCTATACCAAGATTTATTCAACTGGGTATGCTTTTGCTGCCCTTACAGCCGATGGGTCAATCAAGGCGTGGGGTGCCTCAAGTTATGGAGGCGCAAATGCACCCTCTGGTAGTGGCTACACCAAGATTTATTCAACTAAGTATGCCTTTGCTGCCCTTACAGCCGATGGGTCAATCAAGGCGTGGGGTGCCTCATATGCTGGAGGCACAGATGCGCCCGATGGTAGTGGCTACACCAAGATTTATTCAACTGGAGTTGCTTTTGCTGTGATTAAAGCTGATGGAACAATCGCAGTGTGGGGTGAATCAGGTTCTGGAGGCGCAAATGCACCCTCTGGTAGTGGCTATACCAAGATTTATTCAACTGCAAGTGCCTTTGCCGCCCTTAAAGCCGATGGAACAATCACGACGTGGGGTGCCTCATCTGCTGGAGGCACAAATGCGCCCACTGGTAGTGGCTATACTAAGATTTACTCAACTGGTAGAAGCTTTGTCGCCATTAAAACCGATGGAACAATCACGACGTGGGGCTCCTCATCTACTGGAGGCACTGCACTCGCTCCTAACCTTGCGAATGGTATAAACCAAGTAGCTGTTATTGGTTCTGCCATCACCGACATTACTTTTAGCAATTCAGGTGGTGCGATTGCCAGTTGTACAATAGCGCCTACACTACCAGCTGGTTTGAGTATTGACAGCACAACTTGTACCATCAGTGGCACTCCAACTGAAGAGAGAGTCTTCACTCTATACACCGTAACAGCCACTAACGCAACGGGTCAAACTGCTACTGCAACAGTTAGTTTAACGACATCACTTATAGCTCCAACTCCAACTCCAGCAACATTAACTGTTGTTGCCACAGGCGCTCCTAATGAAATAACGCTATCATGGGCTGGGGTAACCGATGCAACTGCTTATAGGGTTTATCAAACAACTGATACCACCTTTGCACAAGCAGGCAATAGCGACCCTAGTCAATTTTCGGCATACAGTCCAGCAGCCACTTCCATTGATACGACTGCTACCAGTATTACTATGACGCTAAGTGGTACAGCCACCGTTTATTATGTGGTAACGGCAATCAATGGTAGCACTGAATCTCTTAGTAATGCCATACCCGTTGCTGCTACCACACCTTTTGAATGTAAAATCTCCCAGTAACGCCATACCTACTACCGCTACCGCACATACTTTTGAATTTTCTCAGGTTACTTCGTCAACAGGTCAAGTATGGATGGATAGAAACCTAGGTGCCAGTCAAGTGGCAACCAGTTCTACCGATCCAGCATCCTATGGTGATTCGTACCAATGGGGTAAACTTGCAGATGGACATCAAATAAGAACATCCGCCACCACAACAACGCTTGCGGTAAATATCACCCCAGGTCATGCAGATTTTATTACCACAACTGGCATACAAGGTCCTTATGATTGGGCGCTTCCAAATATAGTTGATGATGATGGTGCTTTGCGTAGTGCATTCCTTGCCAAGACTGATGGTAGCGGTGTTTGCCCTACGGGTTTTAATGTACCAACTGAGGCACAACTAAAGGCAGAAACAGATATTTGGGATAGGGCTAATAATGCTGAAGTAAGTGCTTTTAACTCTGTGCTGAAATTACCAGTTGCTGGTGGCCGTATTAGTGCCTATGCTAGGAAGACTGGCGGATTTGGCAATGTTGGCGCTGTTGGCTACTACTGGACTCGTTCTGTTATACCTGGTAATTGGCGGTATCGGTATGCTCGTGATTTGGCCTTTGGTCGTTACAGTATTCATCCAGAATTCTACAATAGTGAGCGCTCCGCGGGTGAGAGTATTCGTTGCATTAAGAATTAGATGCTTTGATTCATTTGCAATGACGAGATTTAAAAACTTAGCTTTTTTCAGTGATTGGCTGTGCTACCGAATTACGGTGCCGACTGATGTTGATTGGAATAAGGTAATTAACACGGTGACTGATCATCTTGAGAAAACCGAATAATTACATAAAATTTAAAAAACTTATCTTGATAATGTCAGCTATAATCTTAAAATATATAAAATATAAGGACGCCTAATGAACTCAATATCTTTCAACACAAGTTTCACTCACCTTCTATTATTAAAAATAGCCCTTGTTGTCTCAATCAACACAGCCATTGCAGGCGGAGGTAACATTGAACTAAACCGCTTTACTGAGGTAGATACCTCTAGTGCCTATAATGATAATGGTGGATATTATAATGCGTCAAATCACCCTAACTTCAATGCCTTCGCCGCTCTTAAAACCGATGGCTCAATCACAGCGTGGGGTGACTCAGATTCTGGAGGCACATCGCCCTCTGGTAGTGGTTATACCAAGATTTATTCAAATGCATATGCCTTTGCTGCCACTAAAGCCGACGGCTCAATCACAGCGTGGGGTGCCTTAAGAGGCACAGATGCGCCCGCTGATAGCGGCTATATCAAGATTTATTCAACTTTAATTGCCTTTACCGCCATTAAAGCCGATGGATCAATCAAGGTGTGGGGCGGTTCAGGTCATGGAGACACAAGTGCACCCTCTAATGGTGTCTACACCAAAGTTTATTCAAATGCGTTTGCCTTTGCTGCCCTTAAAGCCGATGGGTCAATCACGGCGTGGGGTGACTCAAACAAAGGAGGTTCAAGTGTGCCAGCTGGTAGTGGCTATACCAAGATTTATTCAACTAGTAGCGCCTTTGCCGCCCTTAAAGCTGATGGGTCAATCAAGGCGTGGGGTGACTCACGCTATGGAGGCACAGGTGCACCCTCTACTGGTGTTTATACCAAGATTTATTCAACTGGATATGCCTTTGCCGCCCTTACAGCCGATGGCTCAATCACGGTGTGGGGTGACTCAAACAAAGGAGGTTCGGGTGCGCCCGTTGGTAATGGCTACACCAAAATTTATTCAACTGGGTATGCCTTTGCCGCTCTTAAAGCCGATGGAGCAATCAAGTCGTGGGGTGACTTAGGTCATAGAGGCACAGCGCCCTCTGGTAATGGCTATACCAAAATTTATTCAACTGAGTCTGCTTTTGCTGTCATTAAAGCCGATGGAACAATCGCGGTGTGGGGTGACTCAGGTCGTGGAGGCACAGATGCACCCTCTGGTAATGACTATACTAAGATTTATTCAACTAATGGTGCCTTTGCCACCCTTAAAGCCGATGGGTCAATCAAGGCGTGGGGTGACCCAAACAGAGGAGGTACGGGTGCGCCCGCTGGTAGTGGCTATACTAAGATTTATTCAACTAAGTCTGCCTTTGCCGCTATTAAAGCCGATGGGTCAATCGCGGCGTGGGGCTCCTCATCTAATGGAGGTACAGCGCCCGCCCCTAATCTTGTGAATACTGCAGGTGCAGACCAAGTGGCTATTATTGATTTTGCCATCACAAACATTACTTTTAGCAATTTAGGTGGTGCGATTGTCAGTTGTACAGTAGCCCCTGCACTACCGGCTGGCTTAAGTATTGACAGTACAACTTGTACCATCAGTGGTACCCCAACTAAGGTGAGGGCTCTTAGCGTATACACAGTAACTGCAAAGGATGCCACAGATAATACTGGCAGTGCTATCGTTTCTTTAACCGTGAATGTACAGGACCCCACCATTAGCAAACTAAACCGTTTTACTGAGGTGGATGTTTCTAGCGCCTATAATGATAATGATGGGTATTATAATGCGTCAAATCACCCTAACTTCTATGCCTTTGCTACTCTTCAAGACGATGGCTCAATCACGGCGTGGGGTGCCCCATATACTGGAGGCACAGGTGTACCCTCTGGTAGTGGCTATACCAAGATTTATTCAACTATGTTTGCCTTTGCCGCTCTTAAAGCCGATGGGTCAATCAAGGCGTGGGGTGCCAAAAAAAGAGGAGGCACAGGTGCACCCTCTGGTAGCGGTTATACCAAGATTTATTCAACCAAGTCTGCTTTTGCCGCCATCAATGAAACTGATGGGTCAATCAAGGCGTGGGGTATCTCAGGCTCTGGAGGCACAGCACCCTCTGGTAATGGCTATACCAAAATTTATTCAACTGGGTATGCCTTTGCCGCCCTTAAAGCCGATGGATCAATCAAGGCGTGGGGTGACCCAAGTTCTGGAGGCACAGGTGCGCCCGCTGGTAATGACTATACCAAGATTTATTCAACTGATTCTGCCTTTGCCGCCCTTAAAGCCGATGGATCAATCAAGGTGTGGGGTAGCCCAAGTTCTGGAGGCACAGGTGCGCCCGCTGGTAATGACTATACCAAGATTTATTCAACTGCGAGTGCTTTTGCCGCCCTTAAAGCCGATGGGTCAATCAAGGTGTGGGGTGACTCAGGTTCTGGAGGTACAGACGCACCCGCTGGTAGTGGCTATACCAAGATTTATTCAAATTGGCAAGCTTTTGCCGTCATTAAAACTGATGGCTCAATCGCGGCGTGGGGCGACCCAGATGTTGGGGGAACAAGCCCTGCTGGTAGTGGCTATACCAAGATTTATTCAACTGATTCTGCCTTTGCCGCCCTTAAAGCCGATGGCTCAATCACGGTATGGGGTAACTCAAACAGAGGAGGTGCAGATGCGCCCGCTGGTAGTGGCTATACCAGGATTTATTCAACTGGCGGTGCCTTTGCCGCCCTTAAAACCGATGGCTCAATCGCGGCGTGGGGTGACTCAGATTCTGGAGGCACATCGCCCTCTGGTAGCGGCTATGCTAAGATTTATTCAACTTGGCAAGCCTTTGCCGCCATTAAAATCGATGGCTCAATCACAACATGGGGTGACTCAAATTCTGGCGGCATTATACCCGCCCCTAATATTACGAATGTTGCAGGTGCAAACCAAATAGCTATTGTTGGTCTTGCCATCACAGACATTACTTTTGGCAATTCAGCTGGTGCGATTGCCAGCTGTACAGTAGCCCCTACACTACCAGCTGGCTTGAGTATTGACAGTGCAACTTGTACCATCAGTGGTACTCCAACTAAGATGAGGGCTCTTAACATATACACAGTCACTGCAAAAGATGCTAAAGATAACACCGGCAGTGCTAGCTTTTCTTTAACGGTAAATGTGCTCGCCCCTAATCTTGCGAATGCAACAGACCAAGTAGCTACTATTGGTTCTGCCATCACCAACATTACTTTTAACAATTCAGGTGGTGCGATTACCAGTTGTACAGCAGCTCCTACACTACCAGCTGGCTTGAGTATTAACAGTACAACTTGTACCATCAGCGGTACTCCAACTGAGGTGAAGGCTTCTACTCTATACACAATAACAGCCACCAATGCAACGGGTCAAACTGCTACTGCAACGGTTAATTTAACAACATTACTTATAGTCCCAGCCCCTGCAACATTAACTGCTGTTGCCACAGGCACTCCTAATGAAATAATGCTATCATGGACTAAGGTAACCAATGCAACAGCTTATAGGGTTTATCAAACAACTGATGCCACCTTTACACAAGCAGGCAATAGCAACCCTAGTCAATTTTCGGTATACAGTCCAGCAGCCACTTCTATTGATACAACTGCTACCAGTATTGCTATAACGCTAAGTGGTACAGCCACCGTTTATTATGTGGTAACGGCAATCAATGGTAGTACTGAATCTCTTAGTAATGCCATACCTGTTGCTGCTACCACACCTTTTGAATGTAAAATCTCTCGGTAACGCCATACCTACTACTACTGCACATGCCTTTGAATTTTCTCAGGTTACTTCGTTAACAGCTCAAGTATGGGTGGATAGAAACCTAGGTGCCAGCCAAGTGGCAACCAGCTCTACCGATCCAGTATCCTATGGTGATTCGTACCAATGGGGTAGACTTGCAGATGGATATCAAATAAGAACATTTGCCACCACAACAACGCTTGCGGTAAATACCACCCCAGGTCTTACCGCAACTGGTATACGAGGTCCTTATGATTGGACGCTTCCAAATATAGTTGATGATGATGGTGCTTTGCGTAGTGCATTTCTTGCCAAGACTGATGGTAGCGGTGTTTGCCCTACGGGTTTTAATGTACCAACTGAGGCGCAACTAAAGGCAGAAATAGATATTTGGGGTACGACTAATTATGCTGACATAAGTGCTTTTAACTCTGTGCTGAAGTTGCCAGTTGCTGGTGCCCGTATTAGGAGGACTGGTAGACTTGGCAATGTTGGTTATGTGGGCTACTACTGGACTCGTTCTGTTGTGCCTACTAATCGGTGGTATCGGTATGCTCGTTATTTGGGCTTCGGTGACTATAGTGTTCATGCAGAATTCGCCAATGTGGAGCGCTCCGCGAGCAGGAGTATTCGTTGCATTAAGAATTAGACACTTTGATTCATTTGTATATTTTGTTACACGGGCTTCCCATTGGAGGCAAACTTGAATATACTGATATTAATACTATTGCACGCGCCCTATCAGCACGCAAAGATTATCATTAAAACTTTTTAGAAAGTAGCTCAATCTCATACCCATCAGGGTCTTTTAAAAATGCAACCATTGTTTCCCCAGCATTCATTGGCCCTGCATCACGGATAACTTCAACACCCAGTTGTTTTGCCACTTCAACTGCCTGAGATACATCCGCTACATTGATGGCAATGTGTCCAAATCCTGTACCTATCTGATAGTCACTTTTTCCCCAATTGTAAGTCAGTTCAATAGCAGTATTTTCTGCTTCATTACCATAACCTAAAAATGCCAAAGTAAATTCGCCCTTGGGGTAATCTTTTTGTCGTAATAAACACATCCCTAAAACTTCGGTATAAAAAGCAATAGATTTATCTAGATCCCCTACTCTTAACATTGTATGCAAAATTCTCATAAAAATCCTTATAATGAAAGGTATTATTATAAGGGATTTATTACCTTGAGACCTTTGCATAAATATGAACAATCATCAAAACGCCATTTTTCACCAAGTCGGAAAAATTTGTCATTTTGCTAATCATCCCTACTTATGCAAAAGTCTCACCTTAAATTAAATGAGTAAAGCCACTAAACACTGGGATAAGATTTACCAAACTAAAGACCACACTAAGCTCAGCTGGTCTCAAACTCAGGCGAGTATTTCATTAGACTGGATATTGAATTACACCAATAAAAAAGATACTATTATTGATGTAGGCGCAGGTGTATCGGTATTGATTGACAATCTACTTGATAAAGGCTACAAAAACTTATCACTATTGGAATTCTCACCTATTGCCATTCAAACGGTTAAAAACCGCCTAAAAAATCATCTTGGACATGTAACTTTCTACAATGAAAACATCCTAAATTTTCAATCTAATGCTGAGTTTGACCTATGGCATGATAGAGCGGTCTTTCATTTTTTAACAAATACAAAAGACCAACAAACCTATATTCAAAAACTCAATCAACAACTTAAATCAGGCGGGTATTTTTTGCTTGCCACTTTTGCACCCACAGGTCCAAAACAATGTTCTGAACTTGATGTTGTTCAATATGACAGCGATAAAATTATTCAATTACTGGGCGTAGACTTTAAGTTAATTAAAACCACTAACGAAGCCCACCCTCACCCAAATGGCAGCACACAAGACTTCAACTACTTTTTATTTCAGAAGTGTTAATTTTTCATCACGAGTCATTGACTTAATGTCACACTCGCGTTTTAGTGCTGTACTTCTGTTTTTTACCTGCTCTTGATACACCAGCACACAAGGTCTGTTTGCTCGTGTGTATTTTGCACCGCCTACAATGTCACCATTATGTTGACGCAAACGCTTATCAAGGTCATTGGTCACGCCACAATACAGCGAGTTGTTAGCACACCTTAGTAAATACACAAACCACAGTTTTTTGTCTGATATTTTCATCGCAACATAGTATAATGGCAAAGTTTTATCCATCTTTATAAAGTTGAGACTAAGTTAATGGAAAAAACCTACAATCCTGAACAAATCGAAGCCAAATACCGCTCACTTTGGGAAGATAAAAATCTATTTTCTTCCAATTCAAATGCTACTAGCAAGAACGCCTATTGTATTATGTTGCCGCCACCAAATGTGACGGGCAGCTTGCATATGGGGCATGCATTTCAGCATACCATTATGGATGTATTAACACGCTATCATCGTGGCAAGGGTGAGCAGACACTCTGGCAACCAGGCACTGATCATGCAGGTATTGCTACACAAATGGTGGTTGAGCGCCAACTCGCTGCGCAAGACATTACGCGTGGTGAGTTAGGGCGTGATAAATTTACTCAAAAAATTTGGGATTGGAAACAGCAATCTGGTGGCACGATTACCACTCAGATGCGTCGCTTAGGTGCTTCAGTTGACTGGGAAAAAGAGCGCTTTACAATGGATGAAGGACTCTCAGATGCGGTACATAAAGTCTTTATTCAACTGTATAACGAAGGCTTGATTTATCGTGGAAAGCGTTTGGTTAACTGGGATCCTGTGCTACACACTGCCGTTTCTGACCTTGAGGTTATCAGTACCGAGGAGCAAGGTTCGCTTTGGCATATGCGTTATCCAGTGAGCAACTCTGATGAAGTTGTGGTGGTTGCCACCACACGCCCTGAAACCATGCTAGGTGATAGTGCTGTTGCTGTGCATCCCGATGATAAGCGCTACACGCACCTTATTGGGCAAACCATTGATCTGCCACTGACTGATAGAAAAATCCCCATCATTGCTGATGATTATGTCGATATGGAGTTTGGCACAGGGTGCGTCAAGATTACCCCTGCGCATGATTTTAACGACTATGAAATGGGTCAGCGCCATAATTTAGAACTTATCAATATCCTTACCGATGACGCCAAAATCAATGACATGGTTGAGAGTGACTACATTGGTATGGATAGATTTGAAGCGCGTAAACAAATCATTAAGGATTTAAACGAACAAGACTTACTGGAAAAAATCGAACCCCACAAATTGATGGTGCCACGAGGCGACAGAACCAATGCGGTGATTGAACCCTATATGACAGACCAATGGTTTGTTAAAGTTGCACCATTGGCACAGCCTGCCATTGATGCGGTGAAAAATGGCACTATTCGTTTTGTGCCTGAGAATTGGGATAAAACTTATTATAACTGGATGGAAAACATACAAGACTGGTGCATTTCTAGACAAATTTGGTGGGGGCATCGTATCCCTGCTTGGTATGATAGAAAGGGTGGGATTTATGTTGCTGATTCGTTAGAAAAAGCACAACAACAAGCAGGCGAAGGTGTAGTATTAAGGCAAGACAACGATGTACTTGACACTTGGTTTTCTTCAGCATTATGGCCGTTTTCAACCTTGGGCTGGCCTGAAAAAACCCCTGAACTCTCGCGTTTCTACCCAACTAATGTTTTGGTCACGGGCTTTGATATTATTTTCTTTTGGGTGGCACGAATGATTATGTTCGGCCTTAAATTTACAGGTGATGTGCCGTTTAAAGACATCTATATCACGGGTTTAATCAAGGATGGACAAGGACAAAAAATGTCTAAATCCAAGGGCAATGTGTTAGACCCGATTGATTTGATTGATGGTATTAGCCTCAAAGATTTACTGGAAAAAAGAACACAAGGGTTAATGCAGCCAAAAATGGCTGAGAAAATTACAAAGCAAACCAAAAAAGAATTTCCAAATGGTATTGAATCTTTTGGCACGGATGCACTACGCTTTACTTTTGCGGCATTGGCTTCTTTTGGTCGTGATATTAAATTTGACCTCAAGCGCATTGAAGGTTATCGCAACTTTTGTAATAAATTATGGAATGCTTCTCGTTTTGTATTGATGAAACTTGAGGGCGAAACCATTGACACTAATGCAAAATTATCAACCGCTGATGAGTGGATTCTATCGCGTTTACAAGACACTAAAACCAAAGTTGAAAAGCATTTAGGTGATTACAGGCTAGACTTAATGAGTCATGAACTCTATGAATTTGTGTGGGGGGATTATTGCGGTTGGTATTTGGAATTCTCCAAGCCTTTATTGACAAATGAAGCCACTAAGGCTGGCACACAGGCAACACTGATTAAAGTCTTAAATGAAATGGTGAGTTTACTTCACCCTATCATTCCGTTTATCACTGAGGAAATCTTTGAACAATGTAGCACTCTTCTTAGTAAAGATAAAAGCAGCTTAATGAGCGAAGCTTATCCAGAAGTTGACACACAACTTATTTCAGAAAAAGCCGAGGCAGAAATTAAGTGGTTACAAACCTTTATTTTGGGCATTCGTCAGATTCGTGCACAGATGGATATTACACCGAACAAAATGTTAAATTGTTTTGTACAAGACTTTAATACAACAGATGAAACCTATCTTAATAACAATTCTAATATTCTAAAATCTTTGTCAAAAATGCAAACTATTGATAAACTCTCACCTAATGATGAAGCACCTGAATCAGCAACAGCATTGGTGGGAGAGATGAAAATTCTTATTCCTTTGGCGGGGTTGATTGACAAAGAACAAGAGATTGTGCGTTTAAATAAAGAAATTAAAAAATTAAATCAGCAAAAAGCACAATTTGAAGGTAAATTAAATAATGAAAAATTTGTCAGTAGCGCGCCTGAGGCGATTGTCAATACCGAAAGAACAAGATTGGCTTCAACTCAAAATGCCATTACTGATTTATCCGCACAACTGGAGAAGATAAACAAATTATGAAACACAGCTTATTTATAATATTTTTATTGCTGAATTCAACAATAAACGCTGCATCCTATGTTTATGTCACCGATATGGTCCCTATTCCGATGCGCTCTGAAAATAAAATTCAAAACAACCCTAGCAACCTTATTAAAATGTTAGATTCTGGTACTAAACTAGAAATTTTAGCCACCGAAGATGGTTGGACTAAAGTTAGATTTGAAAACACCACTGGTTGGATGATTTCACGCTATTTAACTTCCAATACACCTGCGAGAATTCGGTTAGAAGCGCTTCAGCGTAACAACAACAGCAACAAACTCTCTCTTTCCAAACAAAATGAAAAAAATACAATACTTGAAGGTCTTACAGCTAATTTAAAAGCAAAAAATACCAAACTTTCCATTCAAATTGGAAAGTTAGAGTCAGAAAAAAAACACATTAAACAAACTTATCAAGACTCGCTCAAACTTGAACACGAAAACAAAAAACTTAAGACTACTGCTTTGCAACTACAATCAGAATTACAATTATTAGAAAACAATAACACTGTTGTACAAGATGCCAGTGCTAGAAATTGGTTTATCGTTGGTGCGCTAGTTTTATTTTTTGGATTTATAATGGGCTTTATTTCCCAAAAACGCACAAATAATAGGAGATTTTAAGATGAATTTACTAAAAACCGCACTCACTTTTGATGATGTATTACTTGTCCCTGCGCATTCAAGAACAATGCCAAAGGAGGTTAGTCTCAAAACACAACTAACCAAAAACATTACGCTCAATACTCCTATTTTATCAGCAGCAATGGACACAGTAACTGAAGGCAACTTAGCTATTGCTATGGCACAAGAAGGTGGTATTGGCATTATTCATAAGAATATGTCCATTGAAGTACAAGCAGCAGAAGTACATAAAGTTAAGCGCTTTGAATCTGGCATTATCAGAGACCCAATCACGATTGATGCCAAGGCAAGCATTAAAGATGTGCTTGATAAACAACGACAATATAAGATTTCAGCACTACCTGTGGTAGATAGCAATACCATTATCGGCATGGTAACAGGCCGCGATGTTCGCTTTGAAACCAATCTTGATAATTTGGTTGAAAATGTAATGACACCACAAAACAAACTTATCACTGTCAAAGAAGGCACAGATATGAGTGAAGTACGAGCACTATTGCACAAACACCGTATTGAACGCGTCATTATCACGGGTGATGATTTTAATCTACAAGGCATGATTACCGTTCGTGACATTCAAAAATCAAATGATTTCCCTAATGCTTGTAAAGATGAAAAAGAACAATTGCGTGTTGGTGCTGCCGTTGGTGTGGGTAGTGGTACGGGTAAGCGCATTGACGCCTTAGTTGAAGCGGGTGTTGATATTATTGTCATTGACACCGCACACGGACATTCTCAAGGTGTGCTTGATCGTGTTAAAAAGACCAAAGCTAAGCATCCAAACCTCAACATTATTGCTGGCAATATTGCCACCGGTAACGCGGCACTAGATTTAGTCAAAGCGGGTGCGGACTGCGTAAAAGTCGGTATTGGTCCTGGTAGTATTTGCACCACGCGTATTGTTGCAGGTGTGGGTGTGCCGCAAATTACTGCCATCTCTGATGTGGCAGAAGCCTTGCAAGGCACTGGTATCCCCTTGATTGCTGATGGTGGTATTCGTTACTCAGGTGATATTGCCAAAGCCTTTGCCGCAGGTGCTTACTGCGTTATGCTTGGCTCAATGTTAGCGGGTACAGAAGAATCCCCTGGTGAGGTAGAACTCTATCAAGGTCGTTCTTATAAATCTTATCGTGGTATGGGCTCAATCGGTGCAATGAACCAAGCATACGGTTCATCTGATAGGTACTTTCAAGCAGACTCCAAAGCAGATAAATTAGTACCAGAAGGCATTGAAGGTCGCGTGCCATTCAAAGGATCTATCCGCCCTATCGTTCATCAAATGATAGGGGGTGTACGCTCATCAATGGGTTACACAGGTTGCGCAACACTAGACAAGATGCGTACTGATGCAACTTTTGTACAAGTAACCTCAGCCGGTATGGTTGAATCGCATGTACATGATGTATCTATTACCAAAGAAGCGCCTAACTACCATCAATAACCTCATTTTTTTCATTGCAGAATAACGCTATATGCCTGTGTATTTTGAACATTGCACCTTATAGAGACCTTTGCATAAATAGAAACAATCATCATAAACCCACTTTTCACCCACTTGGCGATTTTTTAAACCCAGCCTTAGCCCTGCTAGGACAAGGTTTAA
>NZ_FQTR01000045.1 GCF_900128535.1 bacterium endosymbiont of Bathymodiolus sp. 5 South
AATAGGGATGATTAGAAAAATCCAATTTTTGCCCAATTGGTGATTTCTTTAAACCTTGTCCTAGCAGGGCTAAGGCTGGGTTTAAAAAATCGCCAAGTGGGTGAAAAGTGGGTTTTTGATGATTGTTCCTATTTATGCAAAGGTCTCTTATATGGGTTAAATATTATTTTCTGCATTGGAAGAACGCAAACAAATAAGTCTTTTGTTTGTATAAATAGGGAGGATTAGAAAAATTCAATTTTTACCCCATTGTCAATTTCTTTAAACCTTGTTCTGGCAGGACTAAGGCTGGGTTTAAAAAATCACCAAGTGGATGAAAAGTGGGTTTCTGATGATTGTTCCTATTTATACAAAGGTCTCATAGTCTTACCTAGACTATATATTGACAATATCCAAATTAAAACGACATAACTTATTGTTAAAGGTAAGTACCGTTAGTATGCACTACACCACTTACAGATTTACCCATTGAATAATTAACCACCAGTGCATCACAACTTAAGTAAGCAGCAACTGAAACACTTTTACTGCGTTTTCTTTATTTATAAAGATCAGTGTTTATAACTTGAAAATCAGTGCCTATAACTTGAACTTCTGCTAGAGACAGATAGTTCTTGTCAAGTAATTGGATTCTAACATAGCGACCTTGTTTGTCTGATCCGTTTAATTGAATGATTTTTTTGGGATTAGGTGTGACATGAAAGTCTTGTTGATAGGCGTGGGTACTGAAGTCTGCTTTATCAGAAATACTAACTTGGTAGTTGCTTAGTCTGTCTACACAGCAATCAGTGCGGTTGTAGATAATGATTTGACTGATCTTTTTCCTGCTACCTAGATCAACCTGCCACCAAGCGCCTTGTTCATCGTTGGTATGAGTTGTGCTCTTATTTAAGAATTCGCCATCAGTATTACCATCGACTGCAGAACCAGCAATAGTGGGCATGGCGTTTGGATATGTACTGGATTGTGTGGCAGGTTTTCCAAGGGCTAGGTTATAACCAGAGGCATATGAACCTCCATAACCTGGGTCACCCCATGTCCTGATTGAGCCATCGGGCTTAACAGCGCTAAAGGCAAATGCATTTGAATAAATCTTGGTGTAACCTTTGTCAGTGGGTACATTTCTGGGTTTATGCTCTAAGTCCTCCCACACACCCCACAAACTCCCTGAGTCATCCCACGAACCCCCTAGCTCACCCCACGATGTAATCGAACCATCGTCTTTAAGGGCGGCAAAAGCTTGATCGGTTGAATAAATCTTGATATAGCCTTTGTCAGTGGGTGCTTTTTTGCCTCCAAACTTTGGATCTCCCCACGCCTTGATTGAGCCATCGGCTTTAAGGGCAGCAAAGGCGTATGCATTTGAATAAATCCTGATAAAGCCTTTGCCAGCGGGTGCTTTTCCGCCTCCAAAATCAAAGTCTCCCCACGCCTTGATTGAGCCATCGGCTTTAAGGGCAGCAAAGGCATATGGATTTGAATAAATCTTGGTGTAACCTTTGCCAGTAGGCGCGTCTGCGCCTCCAGAATCTGGATTACCCCACGCCTTAATTAAGCCATTAGCTTTAAGGGCAGCAAAGGCATCAGTAGTTGAATAAATATCGGTGTAGCCCCTACCAGAGGGTGCTTTTTTACCTCCAGAATTTGGTTTACCCCATGCCTTGATTGAGCCATTAGCTTTAAGGGCGGCAAAGGCGCTACCTGTTGAGTAAACCTTGGTATAGCCTTTGCCAGTAGGTACATTGGGTGCGTTTTTGCCTCCAAAATATGGGAACCCCCATGTCTTGATTGAGCCATTGCGTGTAAGGGCGGCAAAGGCTTTTCTATTAGAATAAATCTTGGTATAGCCACTGCCAGAAGGTGCACCTGCGCCTCCAGAATGTGGGTTACCCCACGCCTTAATTGAGCCATCGCGTGTAAGGGCGGCAAAGGCACTGGTAGTTGAATAAATCTTGGTGTGTCCACTACCATTGGGTGCATTAGGTGCGTTTTTGCCTCCATACTTTAAGTCACCCCATGTCTCAATTAAGCCGTTGGTTTTAAGGATAGCAAAGGCAGCTGAATTTGAATAAAGCTTGGTATAGCCAAGATCAATGGCAGTGGGTACTTTTTTGCCTCCAGAAGTTAGATTACCCCACGCCATGATTGAGATTGCTCGATCGTCTTTAAAGGCGGCAAAGGCACTCCTATTAGGGTAATTTGGTGCATTGTTAACCCCACCAAAATCACTCTGAGCACTAGAATAATCCACCTCAGAAAAATGCACAGGATCAGTACCCATAACCTGAACTTCTGCTAGAGACAGATAGCCCCAGGTAGGCAACTGGATTTTAACATAACGACCTTGTTTACCTGGCATGTCTAATGTAATGGTTTTTTTGGGATTAGGCGCAACATGAAAGTCTTGTTGATAGGTGTGGGTGCTGAAGTCTGCTTCATTAGAAATACTAACTCGGTAGGCGCTTAGTCTATTTACACAGCAATCAGTACGGTTATAGATAATGATTTTATTAATCTTTTTCTGACTGCCTAGATCAACCTGCCACCAAGGTTTGTATTCAAGCTTGGTGTGGGTTGTACTCTGATTTAAGAAATAGCCATCAGTGTTGCCATCCACTGCATAGCCAGCAACAGGAACGATAGAGTGATATAGATATATGCTGGTTTGTGTGGCATGTTTTCCAAGGGCTAGATTAATATCACCGACACCAACAGCAATAACAACAGTTGCAGTGTCACTAAAGAAGAAGAAAAGACCAAATGCAGTCACAGTATAAGTCACTGGATCAGAGGGAGCAATTGGCGTTCCAGAGATGGTTCCAGTTGCTACATTAAAGGATAAGCCATTGGAAATAGCAGGAGAAATTGAGTAAAGCAATGCAGGTTCACCTATATTAGTGATAGTAACAGGTGTAATAGTAGTTCCAGAAGTAGCGCTAACATGATTAGTGCTGATTGTGATGAGTGGGGTCAACGCAACACTAAAAGCATTTAACGAGACTAAAAAGATGGCAACTGCAAGGAGTTTAGTTAGTTTGTTTGCCATGTTTTTTATTATTAAAAGAATTCACCATAACATTTAAAAACAATTTTGTCAAGGTATTTTTCAAATTTTGCACTTCGCCAGAAGTGTTTAATAGAAAGTGCCATGATAACCTCATTTTAATAGCACTCTAACACCCTCAACCGCTAGTGTGCGTACCTTGAATAATTAACTACCAGCGCACCACAACTTAAGTAAGCAGCAACTGAAACGCTTTTACTGCGTTTTCTTTATTTATAAAGATTAGTGTGTATAACTTGAAAATCAGTGCCTATAACCTGAACTTCTGCTAGAGACAGATAGCCCTTGTCAAGCAACTGGATTCTAACATAGCGACCTTGTTTGCCTGATGCGTCTAATTGAATGATTTTTCTAGGATTGGGTGCAACATGAAAGTCTTGTTGATAAGTGTGGGTGCTGAAGTCTGCTTTATTAGAAATACTAACTTGGTAGTTGCTTAGTCTATTTACACAGCAATCAGTGCGGTTGTAGATAATGATTTACTTGATATCTTTCTTACTACCTAGATCAACCTGCCACCAAGCGCCTTGTTCATATTGGGTGTGGATTATGCTACTGGTATACCAGACACCCATAGTGTTGCCATTAACTGTTTGTGAGGCATGATAGCGATCAGTCTTATAATAATTGCTGGATTGTATGGCAGGCTTTCCAAAGGCTAGATTAGTGGTACCGACACCAATAGTAATAACAACAGTTGCAGTATCATTACTAAAGAAACCATTCGCTGTTACAACATAAGTCACTGGATCAGATGCAACAATTGGCGTTCCAGAGATGGTGATGGTTCCATTTATTACACCAAAGGATAATCCATTAGAAATAACAGGAGAAATTGAGTAATAAGAAGCAGCAACACCTGTATTAGTGATGGTAACAGGTGTAATAGCAGTTCCAGCAGTGGCACCAACATGATTAGTGCTGATTGTGATGAGTGGACCTAGTACAACACTAAAAGCATTTAAAGAGACTGATATGATGGCGACTGCAAGGAGTTTAGTTAGTTTGTTTAGTGAGTTTGTCATGTTTTTCATTTTCAAAGAATAATGATTAAAAAATTTACTGTAGAGACCTTTGCATAAATAGGGATGATTAGTAAAATCCAATTTTTGCCCAATTGGCGATTTTTTAAACCTTGTCCTAGCAGGGCTAAGACTGGGTTTAAAAAATCGCCAAGTGGATGAAAAGTGGGTTTCTGATGATTGTTCCTATTTATGCAAAGGTCTCCTGTAATAGTTAAAAAAAAATTTGTCAAGGTCTTTTGTATAGAAACCTTTGCATATTACAAGCGTTTGATAAGTTGCCTGATATTAGCACAACCAAAACCTATGGGCAGGTCTTTGCTGATAGCACTTATACCAACAAAAACAAGCAAACAACATCCATTCAAACTTTTTTAGAAAATATTTTTGAAAAATTCAATAATTGGAATGAGAGCGAAAAACAAAAAATTATGCTATAATTCAATTCTAAAAATTGGAGGTTTAATATGGAATTCATCACACAAAATTGGTTAATAATCGCTATCCTTGCCATTACGGTTATTTGGGTTGTCAAAATTTACAACAATCTGGTTTCTTATAAAACGCAATACCAAAACGGCTTTGAGCAAATCTCAGTGCAACTCAAGCGTCGCCTAGACTTGATTGGCAATTTGGTTGATGCTGCTAAAAAATACATGGAACATGAAAAAGAAACCTTAATGGCAGTAACACAAGCAAGATCTGGACTGCTGCAAGCAACGCAAGCGGCTGAAAACAATCCAGGCGATGCCAATGTCATGGCAACATTAGCAAGCTCTCAGGCAACATTAGAAGGTGCAATGGGTGGGTTCAACCTAAAGATGGAAGACTATCCTGAACTGAAAGCCAGTGAAAATATGATGCAATTAAGCGAAGAGATGACCACCACAGAAAATCGCATTGCTAGTGCTCGTCAAGGTTATAACGACTTAGTGCAAAAATTTAACGAATACAAAAAATCATTTCCAAATGTTATTTTGGCAGGTTTGTTTGGCTTTAGTGCAGATGCGCAAAACTTAGAATTTAGCGAAAGTCTTGAGCAGCTGAATGAAGCACCAAAAGACTTGTTTAAGTAAAACTTTACACAAACATGGACTTTAGGGAGCACCAAGACCGTGCTAAGAGAAACAGCAGAATCATTTGGTTTTTGTATGTTTTGTTGTTATCAATTTCTTCCCTTTTAATTGGCTGGACTTTTGTAGTTGGGCTTAATTTGGCAGAACTTTATCAGCCCGGTTATGAGCAATACAGTTTTTGGCAGAAATTTTCTGCCAGCAATTCTCGTGCTTTTAATAGTGAACAAATCCAAATTTTGCTTAGTTTTTCTGCGATTGCCTTTATAGTGCAAAGTTTAACAACAGCATTTGGTTTTTTCAAAAAATCAGACGGGCATAAAGTTGCTATTGCCTTTAATGCTCGACGATTAGATGAGGATAGCGCTCATTCTTTAGCAGAAAAACAAGCGCTCAATATTGTTGCTGAACAAGCTTTAGCAGCAAGCGTACCAACACCCAGTTTGTATCTTATTCCAGAACAAGGTATTAATGCTTTTGCTGCTGGAAAAAGCCATAAAAACGCTATCGTCGCAATCACTGAAGGCGCATTAAACACCTTTAGTCGAACCGAGCTCTCAGGGGTTATTGCTCATGAAATAGGGCATATTGTCAATCAAGATATTAAATTAAATATTCAAATATCTGCTTTTGTGTTTGGCTTTACTGCGCTGTTCTTTTTAGCAAGATTTATCTTTTATAATGCGATATACAATCGCAGAATGGATGGGCGAGCCAAGTTAGTCATGTTTGCAATGGCTGCTGTTATCGCTATTATTGGCGCTCTAACGGTATGGATGGGTAGAATATTACAAGCTGCGATGAGTCGGCAAAGAGAATATCTGGCTGATGCCAGTGCAGTGCAATTTACACGATACCCCGATGGTCTAGTACAGGCTTTTGAGGTATTAGAAAATGGTGGAAAATCCACAAAAATGGAAAATCCTTCGTCTAAAGAATACGCCCACGCTATGATGTTTGGCATTGGAGGTGAATTATTTGCCACCCATCCGCCGCTTAGAGAGCGCATCGCTAGAATTCAAAATCAAAAATAAATGGCTATTGACATTAAATCTGTCGATGCAATAGAAAAAATGCGTATTGCTGGACGCTTGGCAGCACAAGTATTAGATATGATTACGCCTTATGTTAAATCAGGTGTTAGCACTGATGAACTGGACAAAATTTGTCATGACTATATTGTCAATGTACAAAACGCCATCCCTGCCCCGCTTAACTATCACGGCTTTCCAAAATCAATTTGCACCAGCATTAACAATGTTGTCTGTCACGGCATACCCGGCGAAAAAAAACTCAAAAAAGGAGATATTATCAATGTCGATATTACGGTTATCAAAGACGATTATCATGGTGATACCTCCAAGATGTTTATCGTTGGCAAATCCAGCGTCAAAGCACAACGCATTTGCCGTATTGCACAAGAATGCTTGTATATTGGCATTCAAAAAGTCAAACCTGGCATTCACTTAGGCGAGATTGGTAAAGCTATCGGCGCTCATGCAATTAAAAATAATTGCGCTATCGTGCGTGATTATTGTGGGCACGGTATCGGCACGACATTTCATGCTGCGCCACAAGTGATGCATTATGATGATGGCAATATCGCTAACAGTCCAATACTTGAAGAAGGCATGACTTTTACCATTGAGCCTATGGTCAACTTGGGCAGTTTTGAAGTAACAACCTCCACCCTTGATAACTGGACAGTAACCACCAAAGACCGCTCACTTTCCGCACAATGGGAACATACAATTTTAGTCACAAAATCAGGCTATGAAATCCTCACACTTAGAGATGAAGAAACAGATATGCCTGTGCTAAAATAATGCTTTTTAAAGTTAGTAAAAACAAGTGTTAAAAAATCTAAGAAATTATTTTGTCGCTGGATTGCTTTTTTGGATTCCATTAGGACTTAGCATTGCACTTATCAAGTTCTTTTTAGAAGCGGTAAACAATCTAATACCTTCACAATATTTACCAACAATATTGTTTGATTTAAGCAGCACCATCCCAGGCTCTGGCATTATTTTAGTGCTGCTTATTATGCTGGTCACTGGCATACTGGTCAATAATTTTATTGGGCGTAAATTACTACAACTTTGGAACAAACTGCTCAATAAAATTCCTGGATTTAGAGGAATTTATAACGCCCTAAAACAACTATCAGATACAGTATTTAGCCCTTCTGGCAAGAGTTTTAAAAAAGCTTTGTTAATACAATATCCTCGCAAGGGGCTATGGACAATTGCTTTTCAAACCAGTGATTATCAAGGTGAAGTCGCAAAAAAAATTGGCAAGGAGTTGGTTAATATTTATGTACCAACCACACCCAACCCTACTTCTGGATTTTTCATTATGCTGGCAAAAGAGGAAGTGATTGAGCTTGACATGAGCGTCGATGAGGCGTTCAAACTGGTTATTTCTACTGGTGTAGTAACACCAACATAAAAAAGGACAAATAAAATGATGAGAACACATTATTGTGGAGAATTAAACAAAGAAAACATAGGTCAAACTGTTGAAATCTGTGGCTGGACAAATCGTCGTCGTGACCATGGTGGCGTTATCTTTTTGGATGTGCGTGATAAACGAGGCATCGTGCAAGTGGTCATCAATCCAGATAATCAGGATTTTGCTTTAGCTGAGACTGTACGCAACGAGTTTGTGTTAAAAATTAGTGGCGAAGTGATTGCCAGAGAGGACAACTTAATCAATGCAAAACTTGCCACCGGTGAAATTGAAATTGTTGCTAAGCAAATTGAGATTCTCAACACCTCTAAGCCCGTACCCTTCCAAATTGATGCACTAGATACCTCAGAAGAAGTGCGCCTTAAGTATCGTTTCTTGGATTTGCGTACCGATGTCATGCAACAGCGTATGAGACTGCGCTCAAAAGTAACGCACTATATGCGTGAGTTTATGGACAATCATGATTTCTTAGATATTGAAACGCCCTTTTTAACCAAAGCAACCCCTGAGGGTGCACGCGACTATTTAGTGCCTTCGCGTACTTACCCTGGTGAGTTTTTTGCTCTGCCACAGTCTCCACAATTGTTTAAGCAGTTGTTAATGATGTCGGGTTTTGAGCGTTATTACCAAATCGTAAAATGCTTTAGAGACGAAGACCTGCGCGCCGACCGTCAGCCAGAATTCACCCAACTTGATGTTGAAACTTCATTTATGAATGAAAATGAAATTATGCAGATGATGGAGGAAATGACCCGTGGGCTATTTAAGTCAGTCATTGATGCAGATTTGGGGGGTAAATTCCCCACCATCACTTACGCTGATGCCATGGATAAATACGGCGTTGACCGCCCTGATATGCGTATCCCGTTAGAGATTGTTGGTATTGATGAACTACTCAGCAACATTGAATTTAAAGTGTTTGCCGAACCCGCCAAAAATCCAAATTCACGCGTCGGTGCAATAAAAATACCTAACGGTGCAACCATCTCACGCAAACAAATTGATAATTACACCAAATTCGTCAGTATTTATGGTGCCAAAGGTTTGGCGTACATCAAGATGAACGAAGATGGTCCCGCCTCGCCAATTTTAAAATTCTTAGGTGCAGCAGTCACACAAAGCATTATTGATAAAGTCAATGCAAAAACCGGTGATATTATTTTCTTCGGTGCAGATAAAATTAAAATTGTGAATGAAGCCTTAGGCAATTTGCGTGAAAAAATTGCCAAAGATTTAGACCTATACACTTGCCAATGGGCGCCAATTTGGGTGATTGATTTCCCTATGTTTGATGCTAATGATGATGGCTCTTTAAGTGCCATTCACCACCCATTTACCGCACCCAGCGTTGACGCCAAAACCCTAGAATCCACTGCCACTACCGCCCTATCTCGTGCTTACGATTTGGTCATTAACGGCTCTGAGGTCGGTGGTGGCTCTATTCGTATTCACCAAGTTGCCATGCAACAAACCGTATTAAAATTATTGGGTATTAGTGATGAAGAAGCACAGGACAAATTCGGCTTCTTGCTCAATGCCCTAGAATACGGCTGCCCTCCTCACGGCGGCATGGCATTCGGCTTAGACCGTTTGGTGATGATTATGACCGGCAGCGATTCTATTCGCGATGTTATCGCTTTTCCTAAAACCCAAACTGCGGCTTGTTTATTAACCAATGCGCCTGCACCCGTACCAAATAAGGTGCTAAGAGAGTTAGGCGTCAAAATAAGTTTGCCCGAAAAAGATTAGATAAACCTCCGGCATAAGTAAAAAATACTTATAATAAAAAAATGAAACTGACAATAAAAAACATTGGTGTTATTAAAGAAGCAGATATTGAATTATCAGGTCTAACAGTTATCGCTGGTGAAAATGATAGTGGCAAAAGCACCGTTGGTAAATTAATGTTTTCTATTACCAAGGCAATTGGAAAATATCAAGATGAATTAGAGGAGAGCAAAGAAAGCGATATTATAAAAACAATAGAGCATATTTATTTCGCTATTAGAGGAGTTATATTTAAAGGCAACGAGTACGAACACGAACATGAACAATCAAGAGAGCTGTTTCATCCGCTCTATTTTAGTGATGAAGTAAATAATAAAGGACTTGAGGCGACAACAAGCAGAATTGAATATTTAAAAGAAAAAAATATTTATAACGATAAAATCGAAAAATTATTTACTGATTTACAAGAGATTATTGGACGAGACTACGATAAAGACTCTGCTATCAAAAGAGCCTTTGGTAAAGTTATTTATTCAGAATTTAGGGGGGTGATTTCCCGTAACAAAACCGAGGCTTCTCATGTAAAAATTACCGAAGGAGAAAGCGGTTGTATTTTAAACATAGAACTTCATAAAAACAATTTAACTAAATTTAACTTACAAGATGATTTATATTTTAATGACAGCGTCATTATTGAAACGCCAATGATACTTAACTTCAGCGAATCCATTCAAAATTCAAAATCACTCTTCGCCGCACAAGACAAAAAAAGCCGTTTACGCTCATTAGGTAGAGCCAATATTGCTTTCCATATTAAAGATTTGGATGCAAAACTTAGAAATTCTGCCTATGAAGAAGACTTGTTTTTTAATTCAAATGACAGTGATTTATATGAAAAAATCACTGGCATTATCAATGGAAAAATAAAATTCGATAAAAAGCGTGATGAGTTTGTATATTCTAAAGGCAAAGAAAGTCACAGTATTGTCAATGTGGCTAGTGGCATTAAGTCGTTCGGTATATTGCAAATGTTGTTATCAGCTCACTTTTTAGACGAAAGAACATTGATTGTGCTTGATGAGCCCGAAGTGCATTTACACCCTAATTGGCAACTAAAATATGCTGAAATTATCACTCTTTTGGTTAAAAATAATATCAATATCCTAGTCACAACACACAGCCCTTATATGATTGAAGCCTTGGAAAGATATGCTGAGAAATATGACATAGAAGACAAAACCAATTTTTACTTAGCTAAAGATGGGATGATTAAATCAGACGACAACAATCAGATTTTATCAAAGGTCTTTGAAACGCTTTCACAGCCCTATTCTGTGTTTGATAAGATGGATGCAGAAAAATTACAATGAGTGCAGAAGGCAAGTTTCAAGCCAAATATTCAGACTGTTTAGAAAATTTTAAAGAGTTGAGTTATGATGATAAAAATAATGAATCTTTGTGTCAAAATACAGTATATAAATACTACAACTTTGATAAAATTGTCAAAAAAGAAGACAAAGATAGTGGGCATCGCCCTGCTTCACCTGACGCACTTATTTTTAAAGGCAAGATAATATATTGTGTAGAGTTTAAAAATTCTTTTAAAGAGAGCGTTCGTGTAAAAGGCATTCAGAATAAACTTCAAGATGGCTATCATGTTCTATCAGGTATTTTTACGGAATTAAAGTTAAAAATTACTGATTATGAACTTATTTTTTGCGTTGTTCATAAAGTTAACAAACCAAACCGAGAGCGCAGATCAACAGAAAATTCATATTCTTTTAGCTTAAAAAAATATGGATTTAACGAAGTTATCACCAACGATGTTAGCTTTTTCAGGCAACAATTTATTGAAAAAATAGGACAAAACCTCTCTTGTTAAATAAAAATGATTGAAAAAATAAAACACCTATTAAAACAAAAAAACGCCGTATTAGTAGCGCACTACTATGTGAGTGGTGATTTGCAAGATTTGGCACAAGAAACAGGTGGGTTGGTTTCTGATAGTTTAGAGATGGCACGATTTGGACAGAACTGTGATGCAGATATTGTCATTGTTGCAGGGGTAAAATTTATGGGGGAGACGGCAAAAATCCTCTCGCCAGAAAAAACGGTATTGGTATTGGATGAAAATGCCACTTGTTCGTTAGACGAGGATTGCCAGATTGAAGAATTTTCCAAATTTTGTGATCAGCATCCCGATAGAAAAGTGGTGGTGTATGCCAACACTTCTGCTGCGGTTAAAGCGCGTGCGGATTGGGTGGTCACTTCGGGTAGTGCACTCAAAGTGGTCAAACACTTGCACAAGCGTGGAGAGAAAATCCTCTGGGCACCTGACAAACATTTAGGGCGTTATGTGCAAAATCAAACGGCTGCGGATATGCTACTTTGGCAAGGTGCTTGCGTGGTGCATGAAAGATTTAAAGCGGATGCTTTGGTAGCGCTTAAAGTCAAACACCCTGAGGCTTGTGTCTTGGTGCATCCGGAATCACCACAAGCTGTGGTAGATTTGGCGGATGTGGTGGGCTCTACTACTGCTTTGATTAACGCAGTCCAAAACCGAGAAGAAACTACTTTTATCGTTGCCACTGACAATGGTATTTTTCACAAAATGCACGCTGTTGCCCCGCACAAAAAACTCATTGAAGCCCCGACAGCCGGTGCAGGTGCAGATTGTGAATCTTGTGCGCATTGCGAATGGATGGCAATGAACAGTTTAGAAAAATTATTAAGTGTTTTACAAACAGGTGAAAACGAGATTAAAATTGACAAAAATATCAATCAACAAGCACAACAATCAATACAAAAATTACTAGATTTTACGGAGACAGAATATGGCAGGACACAGTAAATGGCACAACATTCAACATCGCAAAGGCGCTCAAGACGCTAAACGCGGTAAGATTTTTACCAAATTAATCAAAGAAATTGTCATTGCCGCCAAAGCAGGGGGTGGCGTCATAGAAAACAACCCTTCTCTTAGAATGGTGATTGACAAAGCCTTAGCCGCTAATATGAAACGCGACACCATCGAAAGTGCCGTTAAACGTGGTAGTGGCGATCTTGACGGTGACAACTATGAGGAAGTGCGCTATGAAGGTTACGGGCTAGGTGGCACAGCGATTATGGTGGATACCCTCACAGACAATCGCAATCGCACGGTGGCTGATGTGCGCCACGCCTTCTCTAAGCACGGCGGTAATTTAGGCACTGATGGCTCCGTGGCTTATCTATTTAACAAACAAGGTTTTATTAGTTTTGCATCGGGCGATGAAGATCAAATAATGGAAGTGGCACTTGATGCTGGTGCACAAGATGTCATTAGCAATGACGATGGCTCAATTGATGTGATTACCACCCCTGAGGATTTTTTTACCGTTAAAGATGCATTAACACAAGCAGAACTAGAACCTGGTCACGCTGAGGTAACGATGGAGCCCGCCACAAGAGTCGGGCTAAATCTCGGCGATGCAGAAAAGTTTATGAAACTCATTGAACGCCTAGAGGATTTAGACGACACGCAGGAAGTCTATCACAATGCGGATATTTCTGATGAGGTGATGGCACAGTTGCAATATGACTCTTGAGTCGCTAATAAGCTGGAATATACCTGCTCATCTAATTGCAATCATAAGTTTGTTCTTTATTCACAAACGCTTAAAAAACCAAGAAAGACAAATTGATTTGCAAATTAACCAGCGAGTAGATGGGCGCTTTAATTCAGCCATTGGTTTGTTGGGGTCAAGTGAAACTTCGGCGCGCACAGGTGCAGTTTATGCCTTGCATGAATTGGCACTGGAGGAGGAGAAATATCGCCAGCAAATTGCGCAAATCCTCTGTTCACATATTCGTTCAAAAACCAATGAGCAAGAATATAAAAAAAATCACGAAAAACGCCCATCAAATGAAATTCAAACTACCCTCAATCTTTTATTTAAAAAGAAAGAGCACGGTTTATACGCACAAGATTTTGCAAAAGTAGCAGGCTTTCCTAGAGCAGATTTGTCGCACGCTTACCTTGTGGAGGCGAGTTTTAGTGATACACAGTGTCAAGGGGCGAGTTTTAGGGGTGCTCAGTGTCAAGGGGCGGATTTTTGGAATACACAGTGTCAAGGGGCGAGTTTTTTGAATACACAGTGTCAAGGGGCGTATTTTTGGAATACACAGTGTCAAGGGGCGAGTTTTAGGGATGCTCAGTGTCAAGGGGTGAATTTTTGGGGTGCACAGTGTCAAGGGGCGGATTTTTTGGGAGCACAATGTCAAGGGGCGAATTTTAGGGATGCTCAGTGTCAAGGGGCGAATTTTAGGAATGCTCAGTGTCAAGGGGCATATGCACTTAAAACATTCAGCTTTAGAATTGATAAAAATACTGAGTTTGAAACTTTGCAATTAGAGGGAGAAATTGCCGAAAATGTCATTAAAAATATTGAAAATGCCAAAAAATATTTAAGCGAATTATGGTATGAAGATTTACAAACAATTATCAAAGACAACAAAAGCAAAGAACCAAAATATGGCACGCCAAAGGATTGTACCACAGGCATTTTAGAAGATAGCAAAGAACTTCAAGCCATCATCAAGAAAGACTGGAAAAAATTAGAACAATTAAATAAAAAACAACATGATTAAAACCATCAAAAACATTCAAGCATTAAGTGCATTCAAACAAAAACAGACTAAGTCAAAAACCCTCCAAACTGAGTGTGGCATTAGTCGGTGCACAAGCTGGTATTTCTGATAAGGTGATGGTACAGTTGTGAAAAAAAAATTACTAAATTATCCTGGTAAATTAAAAGAAAACGCAGTTTATGTTGGATTGTTTATAACTTCTATTATTGTTGTTATTGTTTTATATTA
>NZ_FQTR01000046.1 GCF_900128535.1 bacterium endosymbiont of Bathymodiolus sp. 5 South
AGCCTGTAAACATCCTATCAAGCACAGGCAGGGTAGAGGATGATGTGGCTTTGATGAATCAGGCGATTGAACAGTTGGTTAAAACCAAACCTGAACAGTATTTGTGGAATTATAAGCGCTTCAAAGGCATTATTTGTTATTAAAATGCTATTTTATTAAGCGCATATCGTTCAATTGTATTATCTCGTTCCCAAGCTCCAGCTTGGGAATGCATACTATCAAATAACAACCAACCTCATCAAAAAACCACTCTAATCTCTGTGTCAAAATAATACCAATGCTCTAATAAATCAACACGATCACGCTTTACAAGATTACCATAACTATATGCATTCCCAAGCTGGAGCTTGGGAACGAGACATGGAACCAGAGCCGCCTAATTGAATAAGGGCTTTTAGCAATGGATTCATTAATGAATCATATGTTGGTATTTCTGTCATGTGTTTCCTTATTAAAGCATAATGACTAAGTTCATTGGCTAATAATTATGAGCGCCAGCGAGTAATTAGTCCAGTGCAGCGATTTTTTATATTTTGTATGCTTGATTCATGTAGATAATAGATATATAAAATAGAGTTGATTGTAATTATAAGACAACAGGAAAAATCTATGATTTGATTTATCTCTATGGATTTCATGCCGTTAATCTCGCTCTTTGCCTTTATAATTATAAAGGAAATTATAAAGACTGGGAAAAATACTGTGTAAAGTAACCACACACAATATGAAAATAAAGAGTATTTGCTTAAATATGACTTTCCCTCACGAGTAAATACTTTTGTTCCTGGATAATAACTATTTAGCTTTTCTTCAAGTGTGTGTAAGTACCTATATTGTCGTTCAATTTCAAGTACCACTTGGTAGTATCTTGTAGTAAAACCAAGAAGTAAAAGCCACAGCAGGGTTGAAATAAAATCAGCACTAATTTCTTTACCAAGAAGTAAAAGCCGCAGCAGGGTTGAAATAAAATCAGCACTAATTTCTTTATTTATATAATCACTAACAGTACTTGAAACCATATCGGTAGATGATATAAATACTGCTAATATAACGAGCAATCTATAAAATAGCGTATCTCGTTGCTTTATAGTTGCTTGATGTATACCAAAGGTATCTTTGTAGTGTGAACAAAGATTATTAAACTTTTTTTCTTCCATTTATGCTTCGTTTAACGCTCTGACTATTGATTCTTGTTTGAAGCTCATAGCCCATGTTGCACCTGAATTTAAAAGCTCATCAGGGCTTGTGTTTGTACTCAAAAGTTTTACTGCTACAAGTTTATTTCTATGTTGTTTGCTTTTTGCGACTTCATAATTAAGCCAATTTTTGTACCCAATCTCTTTGTGGTCACTGTGTTGTTTATTTGCCTCTTCGCCGACAAGAACAACTGTATAGTTGGCTTCATTAATTTTTTTAGATAATACTTGCTTAACGACTGATACTGACGAGCTCTTTATTTCATCTGAAGAGAGGTCACTGAAATAAAAATCAAAATTTGGATTTGCATCCCATGCTTTTAGTAGCGCCTTATAACGCTTGTCATTGTCGTAGTCAAAACTTACAAAAACTTTCTTTTTAGCCATGATTTAGCTCCATTTGATGGTTGTTTGAAAATATAATACCTGCATCACTTGATATGAAAAGGAGTGGTTTTTTTGCAGAGCAAAAAAATAACACTTTTCACAATCAAGTAGATGCGGTTGTTAGATTATATCTGATATTTATATGATTTTTGTTAAAGCTTCTTTCAGTGTTTTATATTTACCTCGTTCCCAAGCTCCAGCTTGGGAATGCATACCTCGCTTAGAGGCGTAACTTCGCAAATCACCGGCGCTTTTTTGCGTCCGAGTGAATTTGCTTTGTTATGTACTTTTTACCTTTTCCGCATACCTTGACCACTGGGTATTTTCTTTTGAAATCAGTCCTTCTACTCTCTGTACCAGTTTACAAAAAGAATTATCATTATCGTACGGTGAACATTTTGCTTGAAATAGATGTTTCTCGTGTTTTAAAGTTTCCGCAGTAGTACGGTACTCTATCCAGTTTTCATGATATTTATAAAGTGCAGGCAACCCTGCTGATACGGCAATTATTACGCTCAACAAACCGATTATTATTGAGTAATACGGGACAACGGAACCAATGCCAGCAAGAAACGGGATAATTGCAGCAACAATTATTTCTAGGAAGCGTAACCTTTGAAACCATTTTTGATTCGTTTGACTTTTCTTGCTATACCAAATTATTTGATCGTTCAACCTCTCTTCTATATATTCTTCTTCAGTCATACAAATAATTTAACCTCTATAGAGATTCCATATTGCACTTATGACTGGCTTTTTATTCCAGCCAACTGCTTTATCGGCGTTATCTAAAACAACACCGGACTTTTTCTGTTGCCCGAAAGGATTTACAGCTAATATTGGTTTGTTATAAGTTTTTGAACCCTTAATTTCTTGCTTAATCCATTTACTGTAATTGGCATACATTCCAGATGGGATAACGATGACATGGCTACGGCTTATTTGATTATAAATTGCATTCTTAAGCTGCACATCATTTAAAGCATTGTGAATTGGATTATTTTTAGGAACCGAATAGTCACAAAAGGTTAAAGATGCTTGCCCAACTGACCAGCTTTCTTCAAATATCCAACTTGATAAAATGTCATAATGGTCAGAATATGCCCATGCATGACTTATAAAAATATGGATTTGGTGGTTGCTCATAACAATTTCCTTTACTTATGTCTCATTGTTTTAATGATCCATTTCAAATGTGCTATTAGTATAAGGCATTATTGCCTTGATACGCTGTATTAAAATAAAACCAAGTGCAATCGTTTAGTTTTCAATAAAAATTGTTAATAACATCTAATATTAGGTGTTGTATTAAAAATATGCTAATTATAATCTGCTTATTTTTTTTAACACTGTGGAAATTATAACTTAAAGAAAACAACAAGGTAAAACTTTATTGCAAGAAATGCGGAGGGTTTTACATAGGCAGGGGAATGCATACTACCAAACAACAATCTCAACTCCATCAAAAACCACCTCAAACCCTGTATCAAAATAATTCCGATAACTAGAATAACGCCAATGCTCTGACAAATCAACATAACCACGCTTCACAGGATTGTCATGGATATATTGTATTTTTTGCCTCATCATTCCAACAGTAGAAATGATTTTAGGATGGCAACCCTCTTGCCACAGTTGATAGTGTGTTTGGTTTTTATGTGATTTCTTATAAAAGGCTAGTTGCTCTAAAATAGTTTTAATATTTTTTTGTTGTAAAAAATTGATTATTTTTTTTGCGGTGAAAAACTTAAGGTGTTGAATGTCTTTGCTTAAATTATCACTTTGTAAAATAAAATGCATATGGTTTTCTAAAATCACAAAAGCATTGATTTTTTACCTCGTTCCCAAGCCCCTGCTTGGGAATGCATACTATCAAATAACAACCAACCTCATCAAAAAAACCACTCTAATTCCTGTGTCAAAATAATGCCAATGCTCTAATAAATCAACACAATCACGCTTTACAGATTACCATAACTATATGCATTCCCAAGCAGGAGCTTGGGAATGCATAAGCAGTATTGATAGAATTATAAGTGTTTCAAGGGCGTTATCTGTTATTAAAATGCTACTTGATTAATCACATACCATTCATGTTGTATAATTATTTGGATGAAATTTATTGAAGACATTAGAAGTGTATTTGAGCGTGATCCTTCAGCGAGAAATTCCTTTGAAATAATAACCACTTACTCTGGTGTGCAGGCGATGCTATTTTATCGCTTGGCGCATAATCTATGGCTATTGAAGCTTAAATGGCTAGCGCGTTTTATCTCAATGATTGCTCGGTGGCTAACGGGTGTTGAGATTCACCCTGCAGCAAAGATTGGGCGTCGGTTTTTTATTGATCATGGTATGGGTGTGGTGATTGGCGAGACTGCTGAAATTGGTGATGATTGTACACTTTATCACGGCGTTACTTTGGGCGGTACGACCTGGAAGAAAGGCAAGCGCCATCCGACATTGAGTAATAATGTGGTGATTGGTGCAGGTGCTAAAATTCTAGGTCCTATTACCTTGGGCAACAATGTGCGTGTGGGGTCTAATTCTGTGGTGGTTAAGTCGGTTGATGACGATCAGACTGTTGTTGGTGTGCCTGCACGCCTACTAAAAGACGCTAAAAAACAATCACACAGTTTTGATTCTTATGCGGTCGGTACAGAGGCTGATGACCCTACCATTAAGGCAATTAACTCAATTTTGCTACACTTGCATGATGTGGATTCACAATTACACAAAGTGTCAAAGGAGTTAAATATGAAGGAATACAAGGACAGCTCGGTTAACAATTTAGAAATAGAAAGTAAATAAATTTATTACTTGACTAAAATACTAGGTTAAATGTATAATAGCCTTTCTTTAAAAAAACAATTGAAACCAACATGCAACTAACTACTAAAGGACGCTACGCCATAACAGCCATGCTGGACTTAGCGGCTAACAATGCTGGAAAGCCGATTACCTTGGATTTTATTTCACAAAGGCAAAATATTTCTTTGTCTTATTTAGAGCAATTATTTGCTAAATTGCGTCGTGCAAATTTGGTAAAAAGTGTGCGCGGGCCTGGTGGTGGTTACCTCCTTAATACACAAGCAAAAAACATTAGCTTAACTCAAATCATTGAAGCGGTAGATGAGAACATTGATTTACGCCGTTGCAAAGGAATGAATGCATGCAATAATGGCAAGCAATGTATTTCTCACCAGTTATGGTGCGATGTGAGCAAACAAATTAGAACATTTTTAAACAGCAAAACTTTGCAAATGGTGATTGATAATCACGAAGGACAATAATATGACAATACCTACTTATATGGATTATTCTGCAACTACCCCCGTTGACAAGCGGGTTGCAGAAAAAATGATGAAATACCTAACTATGGATGGCGATTTTGGCAATCCAGCCTCTAATTCGCATTACTATGGCTGGCAAGCCGATGAGGCAGTAAAGACCGCTAGAAAACAAGTAGCAGATTTGATTGGCGCTGATCCAAAAGAGATTGTTTGGACATCAGGTGCAACCGAGTCGGACAACTTAGCCATCAAGGGCATTGCACACTTTTATAAGAAAAAAGGCAAGCACATTATTACGCTAAAAACAGAGCATAAGGCGGTATTAGATACTTGTAGGCAGCTTGAGCGTGAAGACTATGAAGTGACTTACTTAGACCCAATGGCAAATGGCTTATTGGATTTAAATGTTTTAAAAGACGCCATTCGTGAAGACACGATATTGGTTTCTATTATGCATGTTAATAATGAAATCGGTGTCATTCAAGACATTGAGGCGATTGGCAATCTTTGTCGTCAACACAAAATATTTTTCCATGTTGATGCAGCGCAATCAGCAGGAAAGGTGGCAATCGACTTGTCAAAACTACCCGTTGATTTAATGAGTTTTTCAGCACATAAAATCTACGGACCTAAAGGGATTGGCGTTTTGTATGTGCGTCGTAAGCCACGCGTTCGTCTAGAAGCACAAATGCATGGCGGCGGTCATGAGCGTGGTATGCGCTCAGGCACATTGGCAACCCATCAAATCGTTGGCATGGGCGAGGCTTTTGCTATTGCTCACGCTGAGATGGGTGAAGAAAACAAAAGAATTGCTGTTTTGCGTGACCGCTTATTAGCCGGTTTTGTTGATATGGAAGCAGTGGTGGTTAATGGCGATGAGAAACAGCGTATTCCAGGTAATTTAAATATTAGTTTTAACTATGTAGAGGGTGAATCGCTAATGATGGCAATCAACGATATTGCCGTTTCTTCAGGTTCGGCGTGTACTTCTTCGAGTCTTGAGCCGTCGTATGTGTTGCGTGCATTGGGTTTGAGTGATGAATTGGCACATTCCTCTATTCGTTTTACCATCGGTCGCTATACCACTGAAGCCGATGTTGATAAAGCGATTGTTTTGGTGCGTGAAAAAGTAGATAAATTACGCGATTTATCACCACTATGGGATATGTATAAAGACGGCATTGATTTGAGCAAAGTTGAATGGTCTGCTCATTAAAACACAGACTTTTATCCAGTGAATAGCTTGGCTAATCAACTTTTTTGAACGGGTATAATTAAAATAACAATAAGATTTTTTTAGGAGAAATAATATGGCATATGGTGAAAAAGTATTAGACCATTACGAAAACCCTCGTAATGTTGGCGTTTTAGATAAAGACGCTAAAAATGTCGGCACAGGTATGGTCGGTGCACCTGCTTGTGGCGATGTGATGCGTTTACAGATTCAAGTGGATGATAATGGCGTGATTGAAGAGGCAAAATTCAAAACTTATGGCTGTGGTTCTGCTATTGCCTCAAGTTCACTTTTAACCGAATGGGTTAAAGGGAAAACTTTGGATGAAGCAGCGCAAATCAAAAACTCAGACATCGCAGAAGAATTGGCACTTCCCCCTGTTAAAATTCATTGTTCAGTCTTGGCTGAAGATGCAATTAAAGCAGCCATTAGTGATATTAAATCTAAGGCGTAATGGCAATTACTTTGACAGATACTGCTGCTGAGCGCGTGGTTGGCTTTTTAGCCAATCGTGGTTCAGGGTTGGGTATTCGTCTATCTGTACAAACCACTGGCTGTTCTGGCTTAGGCTACAATATGGAGTTTGTTGACAATGC
The DNA here is from genome assembly GCF_900128535.1 of bacterium endosymbiont of Bathymodiolus sp. 5 South. GTDB lineage: Bacteria > Pseudomonadota > Gammaproteobacteria > PS1 > Pseudothioglobaceae > Thiodubiliella. The sequence goes on from NZ_FQTR01000046.1 coordinate 6,707, forward strand.
GAATAGCGACGACACTGTTTTTGAAGACAATGGGGTTAAAGTGATTATTGATGCAAAAAGCTTGATTTATTTAGATGGCACCGAAGTGGATTTTGTTAAAGAAGGGTTGAATGAAGGCTTTGAATTTAACAATCCAAATGCTAAAGCTGAATGCGGCTGTGGCGAGTCGTTTACAGTCTAATTTTTCCATATTGAATGATGCAAAACTATTTCGAGTTATTCTCGCTAAAAGTTGATTTTGCAATAGATTTAAGTGCTTTAGAGCACACTTATCAAACGCAAATTGCACAATATCATCCTGATAAATTTGCCACAGCAGACGATAAAAAAAAAGTTACAGCCATACAGAACACTTCGCTAATTAATACCGCCTTTGACACACTAAAGTCGCCATTATTGCGTGCAACTTATTTGTTAGAATTACAAGGTATTAATGCATTTGACGAGAAAGACACGCAAATGGATGTGGATTTTCTGATGAGCCAAATCGAGCTTAGAGAGTTATTAGAGGCGATAAAAACAACAAAAGATGAGATGGCTTTAGAGGATTTTATTGTAGATATTACGGGTAAGGTAGCGCAAAACATTGAGAAAATTCAACACTTATTTAAAGTGGATAAATTCAACAAAATTAAAAACCTAGTTAGAGAATTGAAGTTTTATACGCAATTAAACACACAGGCAAATCAATTAATGGATGAACTATTATGAAAAAACAAGTATTTGATAAAAAAGAAAAGTCAATCCTTGAGTTGGATAAATTGTTTAAAGGTGTTGGGAAAGATGCTGAGATTGCCAATCAGAAGGCGCTAAAGAAAGCCTCTAAGACAAGACAGAATGCGGAAAAATAAGCCAGTATTAATTGTTGTTGCAGGGCCTAATGGGTCAGGTAAAACCACAATTACTGAGCGCTTGTTAACGCATTCTTGGACAGATAATGCAACACATATTAATCCAGATATTATTGCACAAGAGCAATTTGGCGGTTGGAACAATAAAGAAGCTGTTTTAAAGGCTGCTAACCATGCAGAAGAGATGCGTCATAATTGTATTAAAAACCAACAAAATTTTATCTTTGAAACAGTTTTTTCAACCCAAGAAAAGTTAGATTTTATTCAACAAGTGATAGATGCAGAATATTTTGTTAGATTGTTCTTTATTGCCACTGACAGTTATAAAATTAATGAAGAAAGAATTAAGATTCGGATGCTAAAAGGTGGACATACTGTACCAGCAGAGAAGATTAAAAGTAGATACAGTAAGTCTATTGATAATTGCTCAAAGGTTATCAATCTAGTTGATAGAGCGTATATTTACGACAACTCCATTGATGGAAAAGACCCTGAGTTATTATTTAGAGCAGTTAAAAATAACGGTAAACATGGGATGAGGTTTTACAAAGGGCATAATTCTTGGGCTTGGGGTATACATAACACAGCATTTGATAATATTCTTAATCAGGTTGCAGGATAATGGCACTCTTACAAATTTCAGAACCTGGGCAAGCAAGTGCACCACATCAGCATAAATTAGCTATTGGCATTGATTTAGGCACGACTAATTCTTTGGTGGCGTCGGTACAGAGTGGACAAAGCAAGGTATTGACAGATGAGAATAATAAAGCGATTTTGCCTTCGGTGGTGCATTGTGGCAAAGACAACAAGCTAACCGTGGGTTGTGATGCTTGTCCTTATGCAAAAACGGACCCAACAAATACGATTATATCGGTTAAGCGCTTTATGGGTTTGAGTTATCAGGAGGTTAAAGCCTTTAAAAATTGTCCGTATAACTTGGTGGAAAATGGCAATAATGTACAATTCCATACGGCAATGGGAAATTTATCTGCTGTGGAAATTTCAGCAACAATCCTAACCTCACTTAAAGAGCGTGCAGAAAAATCGTTAGGTGGTGATTTGATGGGTGCTGTGATTACCGTACCTGCTTATTTTGATGATGCACAACGACAAGCCACCAAAGATGCAGCGACATTAGCAGGGTTAAACACCTTAAGATTGTTAAACGAACCAACGGCAGCAGCAGTGGCTTACGGCTTAGAATCGGGTGAAGAGGGGGTACACGCTGTGTACGACTTAGGGGGCGGAACCTTTGATATTTCAATTTTAAGTTTTCAAAAAGGCGTCTTTAAAGTACTTTCTACAGGCGGTGATTCTAGTTTGGGTGGTGATGACTTTGATCAGTTAATTATTGATGATTGTATTAAGGTGTTAAAGTTAGGTGATTTAACACCAACGCAAATACAAAAAATTAAGCAGTTTGCACGCACCGCTAAAGAAACCCTAACGGATAATGAATTTGCTGAATTTAATTGTATAGAAGCCTCATATCGCATTAGCAAATCAAAGTTTGAATCTTTGTCTGAGGCGTTGATTAAGCGCACGCTACTACTCACTAAGCGTGCATTGAGAGATGCCCAGATTACTATAGATGAGGTTAAAGATATTATTATGGTTGGCGGTTCGACGCGCATGCCATTAGTGAGAACGATGGTTAGTGATTTATTTCATAGACCGGTTTTATGCAGTATCAATCCTGATGAAGTGGTTGCCAAAGGCGCTGCTATTCAGGCGAATTTATTGGTAGGCAACAAGTCACAAGATGACATGCTACTCTTAGATGTTTTGCCCTTGTCATTGGGTTTGGAGACCATGGGGGGGTTGGTAGAAAAAGTAGTGCATCGTAACACCACTATTCCAATTGTCCGTGCACAAGAATTCACCACCTTTAAAGAGGGGCAAACCGCAATGAGTATCCATGTTTTACAAGGTGAGCGAGAGTTGGTTAAAGATTGCCGTTCATTGGGAAAATTTGAACTTAGAGGTATACCACCGATGGTGGCAGGTAATGCGCGTATTCGTGTTGAGTTTCAAGTGGATGCCGATGGCTTGCTTTCTGTGAGTGCCACCGAGCAAACTTCAGGTGTTAAAGCTGATGTAGACATTAAACCTGCTTATGGGTTGAGTGATGGTGAGATGGAAAAAATGCTAAAAGACTCCATTTTATTTGCACAAGAGGATATCAAGGCTAGACAATTACACGAAATGCAAGTACAAGCCGATAGAACCATAGAGGCGATTGATTCTGCACTCGCCAAAGACAAAGACATGCTAGATAAGGCGATGCTTGATGATATTATGCACGCTAGAGCGCAATTAGAAGCAGTTGCTCAAGATACAGATGAGACAATAATTAAAGATAAGATAGACAACCTTGAAGCGATCAGCGCTAAGTTTGTAGAAATACGCATGAACAGCACCATTATCAAAGCTATGCAGGGTCATAATGTTGAAGAATTTCAAGAATAGGAGTAAAAAATAAAATGCCACAATTAATTATATTGCCACATGAAGAGCTTTGCCCAGAAGGCGTTGTTATTGAAGTCGAAAAAGGCATTAGTGTTTGCAATGCATTACTTGCAAATGATATAGAGATAGAGCACGCTTGCGAGATGTCAAATGCTTGCACCACTTGTCATATCTATGTACGCGAAGGCTTTGATTCCATTGCAGAATCTGATGAAACAGAAGATGATTTATTGGATAAAGCGTGGGGTTTGGATCCTGATTCTCGTCTGTCTTGTCAAGCGATTGTTGATAATGCCGACCTTGTCATCGAGATACCAAAATACACCATCAATCAAGTTTCCGAAAACCATTAAACTACCGGAGACCTTTGCATAAATAGAAACAATCATCAGAAATCCACTTTTCACCCACTTGGCGATTTTTTAAACCCAGCCTTAGCTCTGCTAGGACAAGGTTTAAAGAAATCACCAATTTGGCAAAAATTGGATTTTGCTAATCATCCCTATTTATGCAAAGGTCTCTACTGGTATTTTTTTTTGAATTTCTCTAAAATATTTTTTCGATTTCTTAACCATATTTTATTGGGCATAAAAGTAGGCTTTAATAAAATCTCTTGAGTGGGCTTTATGGCTATATTTTTCCCTATATAATTTGAGTTTTTTACTTCTTTTTTCTCTAATTTATCATACTGTTTCATCGCCTTTACCCAATCAATGCTACTACACAGCCAAGGATCTCCAAGACGATTTTTATGCCTATTCTCTAAGAGAATAGCAAGTTCAACCCCTTTACTCTTCTTTTTATAATCTTTCAAAATGAAATTTTCTATTTGCCGCCACTCTGTATATTTTGTTAAAGAATTTTTTTTATGCCTACATCTGCTAAAGTCCATTGTTAGCCTTAATTTAGCGCCTAACATTATTGCTTTGGAATAATCTTTTCGACTAACTTTTGCTAAATAAAGTGAGTAGAGTGTCAAATATCTAAATGTTTCATTGCGTTCTAGGGTTTTATTTCTCAGCCAATCCAAATAAGGGATAATTTGTTTAGAGGTTTTAATTAATTTCAAATCGTTCATTAATTTCTCAAATAACTCTACTTTTCTGTCGATTTTATCAAGGGTGTTTAATTGCTGAAATATATCCTTATAGTCTTTTGTTTCTTTAATTGATTGAGCGCAACTGACAATAGACAGTTGCATTGTCAATAAAAAAATTAGTTTAGCGTAGGTTTTCATGTTCTCCACTGTATCGTTAAGCAAAGATTTTATTATAAGTGAAATTGGAGTTAAAGTTTAAAAATAATTAGGATCAGAGTGTTATTTATTCTAAAGCTTTAAAAATTTACTGATAAATCCTTGTTTTTCAGGAGGCTGGTCGAATTTCCTCACCACATCAAGCGGTTGGATTTTGGATAGTAGCCATTGTGGAATCGGTGGGTGTTCGCTACTGCCACAAGTTTTCCCTAGATTGTTGGGGTGGAATATTTTGACAAAATTTGGGTTTTTTAAATCATCAACATAGACAATACCGCAGTAGCGTTCTTGGTGCTGTGTTTCAATAATAAATTTAATCGATTTGAGTTGTGCAACCAAACGCTCAGCATTAATTGTCGCTACTGGTAATACCGCAGTGGTATCGTAAAGATACCAGTCGTCTGCAGGGTTGCTAATGAGTGTATCAAACAAAGCATTACAATCATCCCACTGCATTACACCAATAAAACGACTTTGGAATTTATCCAAATAATTCATGAAAGACGCACTTTAACATTCGTAATTATCATGACAGCGAAAAGCCAGACTAGTATTTATATAAGCGAGACTGCCGATACTGAAGAATAAGAAAACCAATGCTATTCAATCGTGATACTTGGGAACGAGCTTAATGCCTTGTCTTGTTGTGTGAGTTTGGCTGATACTTTCTTAGCAATCTCTTTATAGATTTGTGCAATTCTACCATCTGGGTCTTTAGCAACGGTTGGCGTGCCTTCGTCTACATCGGTTCTAATGTCTATTTCTAAAGGTAGAGCACCCAAAAAGTTAACATCAGCGTCTTTAGCCATTGACTCACCACCACCAGTACCAAAAATCGCTTCTTCGTGTCCACATTTGGAGCAGATATGGAGTGACATATTTTCAACAATACCTAAAATTGGGATGTTGACTTTTTCAAACATTTTCAGACCTTTTTTGGCGTCTAATAGCGCAATGTCTTGCGGTGTGGTAACAATAACCGAGCCACTGACTGGAATTTTTTGTGACAGCGTTAATTGCGTATCACCTGTGCCAGGTGGTAGGTCGATAATCATATAATCCACGCCACGCCATAAAGTATCACGCAACATTTGCTCTAAAGCCTGTGTGACCATAGGACCACGCCAAATCATTGGATTTTCTTCGTCAACCAAATAGCCGATTGACATACTTTGCATACCATGACCTAAGATAGGGAGTAATTTACCTTCCCCTGTTTGCTCAGGTTTGAGTTTAGAGACGCCTAACATTCTCGGCTGAGAAGGGCCGTAAATATCTGCATCTAAAAGCGCTACTTTTGCGCCTTCTGCTTGTAGTGCAAGGGCTAAATTAACGGCTGTTGTTGATTTGCCAACGCCGCCTTTGCCTGAGGCAACAGCAATAATATTCTTAACTTCTGGTAGAATCTCTACGCCTTTTTGTGTAGAGTATTTGGCAATTTTTGTCTCAATATTAACACTGACATCTTTAATGTCAGCCGTTGATAATGCACTTGTAATTGCATCTGTTAGTGTTTGATGATAGCTTTGCGCTGGATAGTTTAGGAGGATATTAACAGTAACTTTATCACCGTTGATTTCAAGGCTATCTAGTGCATTTGAAGAAACAATATCTTGCTCAGTATAAATATCTACAACACTTGTAAGAATTTTTTCAATTTGGTCTTGGGTTAAATCTGCCATTGTTGCGTCCAATTAAGTAAAATGTGCTATTTTATCGTATAACTGTATCAGTTAACCCTAATATTAATGATGACATCAAGAAAAATCCTTGTTACTTCAGCGCTACCGTATGCTAATGGTGAGATTCATTTAGGGCATCTACTGGAATATATTCAAACCGATATTTGGGTGCGTTTTCAAAAGATGATGGGCAATGAATGTCATTATGTCTGTGCAGACGATGCCCATGGTACGCCAATTATGCTAAAAGCCAACGAACTTGGTATTACCCCAGAAGCATTAATTAAGGATGTGAGTGAGCGTCATCAAGCAGATTTTAAAGACTTTTTCATTGGTTTTAGTCAATACCATTCAACGCATTCACACGAGAACAAGACCATTTCAGCAGATATTTACAATCAGTTAAATGCTGCTGGGTATATTAAAACACGCACTATCTCTCAGGCGTTTGACCCTGAGAAACAAATGTTCTTACCCGATCGGTTTATCAAAGGCGATTGTCCAAAATGTGGTGCAGTTGAGCAATATGGTGACAACTGCGAGGTGTGTGGTGCGACTTACTCATCAACAGAATTAAACAACGCAAAGTCGGCCATATCAGGCGCAACGCCAATCACCAAAGATTCTGAACATTATTTCTTTGATTTGCCACAATTTGAAGCGCAACTCAAAGAATGGACGAATGCAGGGCATTTACAAGATGAGGTTAGTAACAAGCTTGCCGAGTGGTTTGAACAGGGCTTGAAACAATGGGATATTTCTCGTGATGCACCGTATTTTGGCTTTCAAATACCAGGTGTAGAGGGTAAATACTTCTATGTTTGGTTGGATGCGCCTATTGGTTATATGGCAAGTTTTAAGAAGTTGTGCAACGAACAAGCCATTGACTTTGACGAATACTTTAACAAGGATTCTAAAACTGAACTGTATCACTTTATCGGCAAGGATATTGTGTATTTTCATGCGTTATTTTGGCCAGCAATGTTGATGGGGTCTAATTATCGCACACCAAATGCAATTTTCGCACATGGGTTTTTAACGGTTAATGGGCAGAAAATGAGTAAGTCTCGTGGCACATTCATTCAAGCAAGAACTTATCTAGAGAGCCTAAATCC
>NZ_FQTR01000047.1 GCF_900128535.1 bacterium endosymbiont of Bathymodiolus sp. 5 South
TGGTCAATCTGATGAGAGTTGGGGTTTAACCAGCACTTATTATCGGCGTTTTAATTTAAACAAATCAGGCGATAAACAACAGCAACCTACACAACAGCAGTTTCAAGACTATCACACAACTTTGATTAAGGATGCCAAAAGTTACCATTATCACAAAGAAGAATTAAGCGACCTTGAATTATTACTAGAGCTGCAGCATTATGGCGCTGCCACAGGGCTTGTTGATTTTAGTCGTGATTTTTTAATCGCCTTATGGTTTGCTTGCAACTCTAAGCAAGATAACGATGGTAGCGTTTTTGTTTTAAATAGCAGTAACATTGATAAATTTACTCGACCAAAGAGCGACGAGAGTATTTTTTCCGAATGCGATAAATTACAATTTATAAACAGCAACTTTAAAAGCAATAATCGTATTTTTGCCCAAAAAGGAGTGTTTGTATTCAGCAATCAAACAATCGATAACACAGAGCCAATTCCAATTTTAAAAAAAGACAAAAAACCAATTTTGCAAGAACTGAGCGATAGGTTTTCTATTAATGAAAAATCCCTATTCCAAGACATTTATGGCTTCTCAATGGTCAATGATGTTAACCACCCTATTTATGAAAAAACTACAGAAGAGTATATCCTAGAAGGTAATCAATATTATCAAAAATATAAGTTTGAGAAGGCAATTGAGGCTTATGAGAAAGCCATTGAGATTGATCTTGATAGTGATATAGCTTGTTACAATATAGGGCTTGCTTACGCTAAATTAAGTAAGTTTGAGAAGGCAATTGAGGCTTATGAAAAAGCCATTGAGATTAAGCCTGATAAATATGAGACTTATTACGGTATAGGATTTGCTTACGCTAAATTAAGTAAGTTTGAGAAGGCAATTGAGGCTTATGAAAAAGCCATTGAGATTAAACCTGATAGTCATGAAGCTTATTACAATATGGGGGTTGCTTACTTTAGGTTAGGCAAGTATCAGAAAGAAATTGAGGCTTACAAAAAAGCCATTGAGATTAAGCCTGATAGTCATGAAGCTTATGACAATATGGGAGCTGCTTACACTGAGTTAGGTGAATTTAAGGAGGCAATTGAGGCTTATGAAAAAGCCATTAAGATTAAACCTGATAGTCATAAAGCTTATTACAATATGGGGGTTGCTTACACTGAGTTAGGTGAATTTAAGGAGGCAATTGAGGCTTATGAAAAAGCCATTAAGATTAAACCTGATAGTCATAAAGCTTATTGCAATATGGGGGTTGCTTACGCTAGATTAAGTAAGTTTAAGGAGGCAATTGAGGCTTACAAAAAAGCCATTGAGATTAAGCCTAGTCATAAAGCTTATTACAATATGGGGGGTGTTTACTTTAGGTTAGGCAAGTATCAGAAGGCACTTGAGGCTTATGAAAAAGCCATTGTTTTAAATTCAGCATCAATAATAAAACTCAGTAAACAGCAAAATTGGTACCCACTAGAACAATGGATAAATAACCTAACTGATAATGACAAAAAACAGCAGTATCTGCAGACGCTAAAAATCTTAAAAAATGAATAAAGCCCTCAGTGTCACAACCACCACCCTACTACTGTTACTCATTGCCAATGTGTTTATTGATGTCGTGTTACGATACGCTTTTAATAATTCCTCAATTGCTTTGCAAGAATTAGAATGGCATCTTTTTTCAGCGATGTTTTTGCTCTCTATTGCCTATGGTTTGCAAAATGATACCCATGTGCGCGTTGATGTTTTTTATCTTAATTTTTCACCAAAAACCCAAGCACTTATCAATATCATCGGTAGCGTGGTTTTTATCTTGCCGATTAGCCTACTGATTACTTATTATGGCTTTGATTTTGCTTATTTGGCCTTTGAAATTGGCGAGAAAAGTGGCGACCCAGGTGGCTTGTATTATCGGTTTATTATTAAAAGCATTATTCCACTTAGTTTTATTTTAGTGATTATATCCGGAGTAATTTTTGCCAAAAATCATTATATAAGGGCATTTAAATGATTGGCTTAGTCATGTTTGGCACTACTTTATTATTACTAATGGTGGGCTTCCCTGTGGCCTTTACCTTTGCTGGGGTGGCTGTTATTTTTGGGGTCTTAACTCAGGGGGTTGATTTATTTGGCTTTATGCCTTATCGCATTATGAGCGTCATGCAAAATACTATTTTGATGGCCGTGCCTTTGTTTATTTTTATGGGAATCGTATTGCAAAAAACCAAACTTGCTGAGCAGCTGTTAGAGGCAATGGGGGATTTATTTGGCAATGTGCGTGGCGGTTTGGCAGTTTCCACCATTTTAGTTGGCTCATTACTTGCTGCCTCAACTGGTGTGGTGGGGGCTAGTGTGGTAGCAATGGGGGTCATTTCCCTGCCTGTTATGCTTAAACACAACTACAAAAAAACCTTATCCACGGGTGTTATTTGCGCCTCTGGTACGCTGGGGCAGATTATTCCACCCTCCATTGTTTTGATTATTTTGGCAGATGTCTTAGGGGTGCCCGTTGGGGATTTGTTTCAAGGGGCTATTATGCCTTCAGTGGTGCTGGTAGGTGGCTATATTATTTATGTCTTGGTGGTTAGTTATCTTGATCCACAGGCAGCCCCTATTTTTAAAAGCAACAAGTGCAATTTAGGCAAAGCCGAGAAATACTTTAAAGTTGCCAAAGCCATTGTGCCGCCGATTTCACTCATTATCGCTGTGCTAGGCTCTATTTTTTCAGGCATTGCCACCCCAACAGAATCAGCAGCAGTAGGGGCAGTGGGGGCATTAGTTTTAGCCGTATTGTACCAACGCCTAAGTTGGAAAATGCTACAAGAAACCAGTACTGAAACCATTAAAGTTACTGCCATGGTATTTGCTATTTTGGTCGGCGCTACTGCCTTTTCAATGGTATTTACTTACAGTGGTGGGGACACCATGGTGGAGGAATTTATCCACAACTTACCCGCCAAAGAGATGAGTTTTATCCTCATCTCTATGGGGATTATCCTCATCCTTGGATTTTTTATTGATTTTGTAGAAATTTCACTCATTATCGTGCCAATTTTCTACCCAATCGCCCTCTCACTCGGCATCGATATGCAGTGGTTCGCTATTTTGATTGCGATGAACCTACAAACCTCATTTCTAACACCGCCTTTTGGTTTTAGTTTGTTCTACCTTAAAGGCGTTGCCCCGAAGTCCATCCAAACCACCGACATTTACAAAGGCGTCATACCTTTTATCATTATCCAAGTCAGTGTATTGGTCAGCCTAATCGTGTTCCCACAATGGTATGGCTTTAGCGGATTTTAAATCAGGTATTTTTATATGAAAATAACCAAGACAGTTGATGGCTATTCATACTATACTGCCTATCTATATTTACAATCATATTTATTATTATTTCCCTAATGGCGTATAATTTTTATACTAGATTTTACAAAAAAGCGTAACCCTATGACTCAAACTCAAACAGGAAAAGCATTTGAATACGCTATATTGCAAGAATTTAATGAAAAATTAAATAATATCACCAATGTCAAAATTGTTCAAAATGACGCTTTAGCAACAGCAAAAAAATACTTTAATCAATTTGATAAACAAACGCAAGGGCGATATTTATTAACCGCCAGTTTTGCAGTTAATTTTTTAATGGATATAGAGCCTAGACTTAAACATGATATTGGCAAAAAAGATATATTGCAATTAGAAATTTTAACGGACTACCAAGGTCAATTGGGTGATGTTAGAGATGTTGTTGCCATTCGTAAATTGCAAGAATGGGAGATAGGTGTTTCTGCTAAAAACAACCACAAAGCGATCAAACACTCCAGACTATCCAATAAGATTGATTTTGGAGAAAAATGGCTGGGAATTCAATGTTCACAAATGTATTTTGATGAAATCGGTCTAATTTTTGACCCACTAAAAGCAATAAAAAATAACAGTAATTCTACTCAAAAATGGGACACCTTAAATAACAAAGAAGACAACATTTACATCCCAATTTTAAAAGCCTTTAAAAAAGAATTAAATAGGATTTATACAACAGACCCTAAAAAAGTAGCCTGTAATTTAGTCAAATATTTGGTTGGAAGCAAGGACTTTTATAAAGTTATAAAAGGCAATAACGAGGTAGAAATACAGGCTTATAACTTACATGGGTCACTCAACTGCCCGTTTGAAAAAATACTACCTAAATTTAAAACGCCGCAAATAAATCTTCCAGATAAAATCATTAGCATTGATTTTAAGAAAGATTCAAAAACAACCTTAATTGTTAAATTAAATAATAACTGGGCATTATCTTTTAGAATACACAATGCCAGCTCAAGAGTAGAACCCTCGTTAAAATTTGATATTAACTTATTAAAAGCGCCTAGTAGTTTATTTACCAATACGCTGTCTTTACCCCAATGAAAATCGTATCCTTATTTACAGGTGCTGGCGGATTAGACAAGGGGTTTGAGGCGGCTGGCTTTGAAACCATATGGGCAAATGAATTTGACAAAGCTATTTGGGAAACATTTGAAAAAAATTTCCCAAAAACAATGTTAGATAAGCGCTCTATTAGAGAGGTGCCTTCTGATGAAATACCCGATTGCGACGGCATTGTCGGCGGACCACCTTGTCAAAGTTGGAGTGAGGCAGGTGCATTAAGAGGCATTAAAGACAAAAGAGGACAGCTATTTTTTGAATTTATTAGAATCCTAAGAGATAAAAAGCCTAAATTCTTTTTAGCAGAAAATGTTTCTGGCATGCTGGCACCACGCCATAAAGATGCTTTAGAAAATATAAAAAGTCTATTTACTGAAAGTAACTATAACCTGTCTTTTTTACTCTTAAACGCTGTGGATTATGGTGTACCCCAAGATAGAAAACGAGTTTTTTTTATCGGAATTAGAAACGACCTAAATTTTAGTTTTAAATTTCCAAAGTCATTAGCAAATAAATTCACATTACAAGATTGTATCTCTGATATCCAAGATTCTGTACTTCCCGCACAAGAGAAACAAAAAACAAATGGAAGCAAGTGCCTCCTTCCCAATCATGAATACATGATTGGTGGGTTTTCAAGCATGTATATGTCAAGAAACAGAGTTAGAGCTTGGAATGAGCCATCTTTTACCATTCAAGCCGGAGGTCGACACGCACCACTACACCCTCAAGCCCCAAAAATGACTTTTATTGAACATAATAAAAGAATCTTTGTAGAGGGAAAAGAGTCTTTGTATAGAAGGCTGAGTGTTAGGGAATGCGCAAGAATTCAGACCTTTCCAGAAGATTTTATTTTTCATTACAATAATGTAGCAGAGGGCTACAAAATGGTGGGAAACGCTGTTCCATGTCATTTAGCCTATTATTTGGCAAAGGCAATAAAAACACAGCTAATCAAAGAAAACTTAAACAATAGTCTTAAAAAAAATATCAAACCTCAAGCCCAACCTGCTTTTGCTTTAGTACCTGAATCAACTATTTTAATTGGCTATTGTCAATCAAAACAACGCCAATGGGTAGAGAAAAAAGGCTTATACAATATTAGATTGAGACCTTTGCATAAATAGGGATGATTAGCAAAATCCAATTTTTGCCCAATGGGTGATTTCTTTAAACCTTGTCCTAGCAGGGCTAAGGCTGGGTTTAAAAAATCGCCAAGTGGGTGAAAAGTGGGTTTCTGATGATTGTTCCTATTTATGCAAAGGTCTCAGATTAGATAATATTGGACAAAAAGAGAAAAGTGTTGAGTATTTACTGCTTAGAAGCAACAACAAACTTAAAGCAAACGATATTTGGAGAGTTACCAACAAGCCAGAGTCAATGAGCAATCAAGAACTGATAAATACAGGCTACCAAAATCCAAGTTGTAAAAATTATTTAATCTACAAGATTGAAAAAATAGAAAACAGTGCGTTTAGTGATATCGTATGGAATATCGAAAAATTACCAAGTTACAAGTCTATAGATAATAAATACAAGCCTTTTACAACAACACTTTCAGAATTATCTCAAGCAACGATATAAAAGCACAAACAAAAATATCCGCGTCCTTATTCACAACAAAGAAAGACTTAAACTTGAATTAGCATTAACTTTTTCTATACCGGATTCTTCTTGTTCCAAGTTGAACGCCAAAAATACCATTGATTCTAATGCTATAAATTAAGGAAGTTGGTCTATAAGCCGGGTTCTGTAATAAATAGTCATTCATCTACGAATTTTGTCACCAAAATTCTTTAGCACTCTACCCGCTACCTTGTGCGAGCCGCACCATGGGTAGCCTATTTGAGCTTGCTCCAAGTGGGGTTTACCTTGCCACCGTTGTCACCAACTGCGCGGTGCGCTCTTACCGCACCTTCTCACCTTTTCCCATACAGGGTAGTTTAATTTCTGCAGCACTTTCCGTTATGTCACCATACCTAGCCGTTAGCTAGCACTTTGCTCTGTGGAGCCCGGACTTTCCTCTGAGGAAAAACCCCAGCGACTATCCGACCAACTTCGTTGAATATTATAACATAGGCAATAAATCACTATGCAATAAAGAACAAATCCCCTGTTGTATAAAATGCGAAAGGTGGGCTATTTTTCAACAATGAAAGAGATCTAAATTGGGTATAATGATTTTTATCTTTTGCTTAATGTTATTCTTACATTGGTGCAATTACCATTCACAACACAGACAATTTAACCATAGGCGTATTATGAAAAAAAATATTTTATTTTTATTATTCTTAGTGTTTTCTAGCGTTGCCCTTTCGAATTTTAAATTCCCTAATGAAGCACAACAAGGAACAATCTTTTTAAATATTGAAAGGTATAAAGACAGTGGATTAAAATCTTTTGTTACTACTTGCAAAACCAGACTTGAGTGTTACAAAAAAATCCAGTGGGGCATTAAAACCGGAAGGTTTGTGTATTGTAAAAAAGTAACAATGGTGATCAACAATCACATTGTATGGGGTATTGATTTTGAGCACAACGCTGTTTGGCGGGCTCGGCAACAAAGAAAAATATGGGGTGATGAAGACTTTTAACGATCCAATAGGTTGTTAAAAATAGCGTGGATATTCTCGCCCTGAGAATCCACAGCAACAGTCACTGGCATATCTTTGACTTCAAACTCATAAATGGCTTCCATGCCCATTTCTTCAAAAGCGATTTTTTTGGCTTTTTTGATAGATTTAGAAATCAAATAAGCAGCGCCACCCACTGCGATTAAATAACTGGCCTGGTGTTTTTTAATACTCTTGATGGTCGCTTCACCGCGCTCTGCCTTGCCAATCATACCTAAGATGCCTGTATTCTGTAGCATTGTATCGGTAAATTTATCCATACGAGTAGCAGTAGTAGGACCTGCAGGGCCGATCACTTCACCATTCACTGCCGCTACTGGACCGACATAATAAATAAATTTATTATTAAAATCTACGCCTTTTGGTAATCCTTGTCCACTATCCAACATTTGCTTGAGTCGTTTATGCGCTGCATCTCGTCCGGTGATAATCGTGCCAGTAAGTAGCAAAGTATCTCCCACTTGCCACTGGTTCATCTGTGCTTTGTTGAGTGTATCAAGGTTGATTTTCTTGTACCTAGAAGTGTCCATTTCCAAATCAGGATACACACTCATGTCTACTGCTGGCAACTGCGCCACGCCCAAACCATCCAGTGAAAAATGCAGATGACGCGTGGCAGCACAATTAGGAATGATAGCAACTGCTTGAGAGGCAGCGTGGCTTGGATAGTCTTTAATTTTAACATCCAATACGGTGCTTACTCCTCCTAAGCCTTGCGCACCAATACCAAGATTGTTGATTTTTTCCATCAGTTCTAGGCGGAGTTTTTCAAGATGACTTGGATTTGGTTTTTGAGCGATGTCTTGAATGTCAATGGATTCCATTAGGCTTTCTTTTGCCATCAACATCGCTTTTTCAGCACTACCTCCTACACCAATACCGATAACACCTGGTGGGCACCAGCCTGCGCCCATTGTGGGAATCATTTTTAATACCCAATCAGTAACATTATCATCGGGTTGTAAAACAGCAAACTTTGCTTTGTTTTCCGAGCCACAACCTTTGGCTGCTACAATAAAATCTACTTTATTACCTAAGACGACCTTCATATGGATGACGGCGGGTGTGTTGTCTTTAGTGTTGGTTCTACTAAATAGCGGGTCTTTAACAATTGAAGCACGCAAGGGGTTATTCTTATTAGTAAAGGCTTGTCTAACCCCTTCATTAATCATATCTTCCAACGATAAATCAGCCTCCCACACAACATCCATACCTACTTCCACAAACACATTAACAATGCCCGTGTCTTGACACATTGGGCGTTGACCAATGGCAGACATTTTTGAGTTAATTAAAATTTGTGCAATGGCATTTTTAGCCGATTGATGGGTTTCTTTCTCATGTGCACTGACCATTGCTTGAATAAAATCAGGACTATGGTAATAAGAAATATATTGTAGTGCGTTGGCAACACTTTCAATCACATGCTTCTGCTGAATTTTCATATTAACGATTGTCTAAATTTATTAAGAAGTTACTGGCTACTTGTAGTATTATATCCGCTATTTATTTTATCTAGTACCTAAGCGGAGTTTTTATGTTTAATTTTTTCAAACCTCAGAGTCTTTCCATTGACCTTGGAACAGCAAATACACTTATTTTTATGAACGGTGAAATCGTATTAAACGAGCCGTCTGTTGTTGCCATTCATCGAGAAAGGGGGGCAACAGAAGACACTGTTATTGCCGTGGGTCAAGATGCTAAGAATATGTTGGGTAGAACACCCGGTTCAATTGAGGCGATTCGTCCGATGAAAGATGGCGTTATTGCTGACTTTAAAATCACAGAAAAAATGTTACAACACTTTATTCGCAAAGTCTCTCATAATAATTTTTTCTCGCCAAGCCCTAAAGTGCTTATTTGCGTTCCTTGTGGCGCTACCCAAGTAGAGCGTCGCGCTATCAAAGAAAGTGCCATTGGTGCTGGTGCGCATGATGTCTATTTAATTGAAGAACCCATGGCAGCAGCACTGGGTGCAGGCATGGCAATTAAAGAAGCCTCAGGCACAATGGTTGTTGATATCGGTGGTGGCACCACAGAAATTGCGATTATGTCACTTAATGGATTGGTTTATTCCAACTCGCTGCGTATCGGGGGCGATATGTTTGATGACAATATCATTAAATTTGTGCGCAAAGAGCATGGCATTATTATCGGTGAATCTACCGCTGAGAAAATTAAAGAAGAACTGGGCTCAGCCTTTGAAACAAATGTCATCAAGAAAATGGATTTTAAAGGTAGAGATATCGCTAAAGGTATTCCAGTAGGCTTTGAAATGACCAATACAAATGTCAGAGAAGCCATACAAGAGCCATTACTTAACATTGTTAGTGCAGTGAGAATTGCACTTGAACAAACGCCGCCAGAGCTAAGTGCGGATATTTCAGAAAATGGCTTAGTATTAACAGGGGGTGGTGCGCTTTTAGAGGGTTTTGATAAGCTCATCAACAAAGAAACCAATTTACCAGTGCGCGTCGCTGACGACCCTTTAACTTGTGTGGCTCGTGGTGGTGGCATTGTTCTAGAGATGATCAGTCAACATGACATAGGGTTTTTATCAGCAGAATGATTTTTCTTTAGGTATTTAAGTATCTAAATTATGCGAAAATTTTTAAACCTTTTTATACCTGTTTTGGTTGCGATCTTCCTACTCTTTTCAGATTATAAGTTTTCCTATTTAGACAGTCTAAAAAAATCCATTGCTACGCTCATATCACCTGTGTATTTGGGAATTAACTTACCGTCTCAACTCTATAGTTGGATTAACGAACAAGGCACAACAAAGCAGACCTTATTAAATCAAAACAAGAAATTCAGAGTTGAGTTAGTGCGTTTAAAAGTTGATTTACAAAACCATAATGCACTATTATTAGAAAATCAAAAATTAAGTCAATTACTAAACTCCCGCTACAAACTTGACAAAGAAGCATTTACATTAGCACGCGTCAGCTCTCTTAGTCAGTCACGATTAAAAAAACAAATTACCATTAATAAAGGCAGCAGTGACGGCATAAAAATTGGTCAAGTTGTACTGGGTGTTGATGGCATACTTGGGCAAGTGAGCCAAGCAACACCCTTGTATTCAAGCGTGTTGCTAATCACTGACCCAACTCAACATATACCGGTTAAAAACGAGCGTAATGGTATCCGCGGTATTAGTAAGGGCGTGAGCTCTTATCAAGGAAAATTAATGGTGCGCTTTATTCAACATGGGCTTGATATAAAAATTGGAGATGTCTTTCTAAGCAGTGCTATTGGCTCAAAATTTCCAGCAGGATATCCAGTAGGTCGTGTGACTCATGTAGAAAAGAAAGAACACAACCCATTTTTGACGATTGAATTAGCACCATCTCAAACCATTGAACAGTTAGAATTTGTTTTAATTAATAATATCCTTAAAAAACCTTAGCGATGCTTACCTATCAAAGACCTTATGTTTTTCTTATTAAAGTCACGCTATTTGCACTGATTATTAGCGCACTGCCCTTGCCTGAAATCGTTTTAGACATTGCCCCTTTTTGGCTCTTGTTGTTTTTTGCTTATTGGTTAACGCATTTCACCACTCAAGGAAAATTCTTCCTTGCCTTGCTATTAGGGGTGTTAATTGATGTGCTATACGGGGATATCCTAGGTCAAAATGCTTTGGCACTTATCTTAAGCAGTGCTTTTATTAACAATATAAAACAATCTTTTGTTGTTTCTAATATTACCACGCAGCAAGTTTATATCTTTGCTGCATCTAGTATCTATTTGGGACTATTGCTATTGGTACACGGCCTATCAACCCAAGATTTTAGTTTCAACATCTATTTACTATTCAAGCCATTTTTAAGTGCACTGCTATGGCCTGTGGTTCAATTATTATTCTCAAAGCTCAAACACTAACACCCTATATTGAAATGAGCGATGAATAAAATTAGCAATGTCAAACTAGAAAATAAGATTTTTGCTGGCAGAATGGTTTTGGCTCTGATTTTTATCTTCCTTCTAACCTTAGTCTTAATATTGAGACTTTTCAATCTACAAATTATTCATTACGATTATTACACGGAAGAATCATTGGGTAATCAAATGCGCATACTGCCGATTACCCCAGTGCGTGGAAAAATCTTTGACCGTCATGGAAAAATTATTGCCACCAATCAGCTTGCCTATAAACTCACATTGACCCCTGAAAAAACCAAAGATATTCCCGCAACATTGCTGGCACTTAAAAAGTTTGGTCTAATTAATGATAACAATATCGCCACTTTCAAAAAAATCAAAAGGCGCTATAAAAAATTTCATAGCATTCCATTAAAGCACAAACTCAATGAAGAACAAGTGGCAAAATTTTTAGTGAGTAATCAATTTATTGGGATTGATATCGAGCCTTATTTCCATCGAGTCTATCCTAACAATAGCTCCAATGTGCATGTTACTGGTTATGTCTCTAGAATGAATAAAAAAGACAAAGCCTTCTATGATAAAAAAAATTACGCAGGCACTTCTTTCGTTGGAAAAACTGGCATTGAAAAACAATACGAAACCTTACTACATGGAAAAAGTGGCAAGAAACAAATCGAGCGCAATGTCACCGGCCGAGTCATTAACAGCAAAAATATTCAAGAACCAGAACAAGGTAGCGATTTGTATCTCAGCATTGATCTGGACTTACAAAAAAAAGCAGAGTCCTTACTCAAAGGTAGGCGTGGCTCCATTGTGGCCGTTGATACGACCAATGGGGAAGTCTTAGTCATGGTAAGTACACCTATTTACAACCCCAATTGGTTTGTGGATGGCATCTCGCATAAAAATTACAACAAACTACGAACCTCAAAAGATATTCCACAACTCAATCGTGCGATTCAAGGTCTGTATCCACCAGGTTCAACGATTAAACCCATGGTGGCATTGGCAGGGCTTGAGCAAGGAGTCGTTACCACGCATCATAAAGTCTACTGCCCAGGTTTTTTCAAGTTGCCTAATGTGAGGCGTAAATTTAACGACTGGAAACGCAGTGGACATGGTATAGTTGACGCTAAAGACTCCATTGCACAATCTTGTGATGTATATTTTTATGATTTAGCCAACAAAATGGGTATTGATAATTTACATGATGGTTTAAAACCTTTTAATTTTGGCGCAATAACGGGTATTGACATTCCTGGAGAGCGTGGCGGCATCTTGCCCTCAAAGGCTTGGAAAAAAATCAACAAGAATGAGCCTTGGTATCGAGGCGAAACGCTAATTACAGGCATTGGACAAGGCTTTATGACCAGCAGCCCACTGCAGCTGGCTGTTGCCACAGCAGCTTTGGCCAATCAAGGCGTGATTATTCAACCTAAATTATTAAAGAGCATACAAGCACCAGGAGACAGCATTAAAAATACAGCTAGAAGCCCTCAAAAACAAATCCCTATTAAAGATATTCATAATTGGGAACATGTCATTGAAGGCATGAGGCAAACAATCTATGCGCCCAAAGGCACAGCTAGAAGACTCAACAAAAATTTGAAATACACCCTAGCAGGAAAAACAGGCACTGCCCAAGTATTTGGCTTGGATGCTGAAGAGCAATATATTGCGGCTAATTTAAAGGAACACTTACGAGACCACGCATTATTCAATGGATTTGCACCGATTGAAAACCCAAAGATTGCGATTGCTGTCATTGTAGAAAATGCAGGTAGCGGTAGTGAAAAAGCAGCACCACTTGCTAAAGCAGTGCTAGATTTATATTTTGAAAAACAAGCCAAGAGCAAACATTAATTGGGCGTACAAATTAAGCAGCGTAAATCTGCCCTTTACTCTCTAACTATTTCTCATATTTGTGCGCAATCTCATCAAAAAAGACACAATTAGAGGTAAATCTCACTCCAATTTCTAACGCTGGTTCTGCTCCATTTTTCCTATATTTGTTGGGTTGCCAGAATCAACTCTTTTAAGCATAGACCTCGCATTGGAGGCGAATCTCTAGATTGAGCCTTGTGCTTGATAACTGCATTTAAAGAGACCTTTGCATAAATAGGGATGATTAGCAAAATCCAATTTTTTCCCAATGGGTGATTTCTTTAAACCTTGTCCTAGCAGGGCTAAGGCTGGGTTTAAAAAATCGCCAAGTGGGTGAAAAGTGGGTTTCTGATGATTGTTCCTATTTATGCAAAGGTCTCATTAAGTAAAATGAAATAAATCACTTTTAGTCTTTAGGAATTTTAGGCAATGGACCAACCCCAAAACCCGGATCAAGCGGATCCTCCGTCTCCAGTTCAGGTATCTTGCCCTCAGGCAATTCTTTTAAATCCTTAACACAACGAACAGGCATTTTTTCATTCCTAGAATCTTCGAAGAGCTCCACTCCAAAATCATCACGAATCCTGAGATTCCAAGGACCTAGAAAAGAATGATCATCTTGCTTACTCCATAGACGGACTTGCTCTCCAACCTCTACCCGATCCCCATTCTGTTTTTCCTTGCCAGCAGGCGAAAACTTAAAGACACTAGAGAGGGCTAAAGCGGTATTTGTAATATCATTATCAATAATTCTAAAATTATCTAGTAAATCTTTCAGAGATGGCGCGCCAAAGCCTAATGGACAGACAGCCTCACCAAACCCGTAATATGTTCCATAAGCAGCAGTGTCAGTTTTTGAGGTGGCTACTTTTGTTGCACCTAAATTTCTATCAAGCCATATTCTACCTCTACCTGTAGGTGAAGATGAGATGATCGTTTTGTATTCCTCCCCTTTAAACATTATTATGTCTTGGGTAGAAGGGTCAACAGGATCGTTAGTAGCAGGAACGCCAAACTTTGTTTGAATACAACGAACACTAAAGCCGTAAGCACGATCAAGGCTATTGTAGCTCACACCAGTACTATCAATACTCAAATATTTAGCTTGTTGTACCCCACCAGTAGAAACAGAAGCATTCCGTGTCCACAAGGCGGCTAAAGAAACGGTATTTAGAATAGC
>NZ_FQTR01000048.1 GCF_900128535.1 bacterium endosymbiont of Bathymodiolus sp. 5 South
GGCTGCTTGTGCTTGGAATTTGAGAAAATGGCTGGTAATAGCCACTATTTTTTTGTTTTGGCAAAAACTGGGTTTATTTTTTGTAAAATACCTAAGGTTTTTTGTGGCACTGGATAAAAAGCAGTTTTGTTGATTTAGATGGTTGGAAAAATGGGTGGTTTTGGTTTGTTTGGAGTGGTTTTTAAGGGGCGACTAATTAGCCTATCCTTTAACCTGCTACTTTGTCATAATTTAAAGGATAATAGTCTTGGGAAATGTTTGAGGTCGTTGTCAAAATAACTGGGAAGCGTTGTTTTTAAATCAAAGTGCTGCACTTATTGATTTAATTTTTCTATAATCCTACATTTTGTGTTAATTTTAATGGAGTCTAATTGTGCAAATAATGAAATTACTGGTTACCAGTCTATTGGTTTTTTCCTTGAATGTAAATTTATTGGCTAAATCTACAGCCTTTCAGGAAAGGGCTGTAAAAATGATTTTCGATAATGTAAATAATGATGAGAACATTAATTCCGATATAGATAACTCTTTAACAATAAGCAATTCAAGAGTAAATGCATTTGTTAAAAAACTCTTTAGCAGTCCGAGTTTGTATGTAAAGTGGCTTAAGGCTCTTGAAATATCCATGCGCAGTGAGGATGATTTTGCTTCTATGAATGATTTTTTAAATGATAATAAATGTGTTTCTTGCACTTATGCGAAAGTTATTCAGGCGTTTGAGGTGAAAAAATCTGAGCATTTGGTTTTTTGGAGTGGAGATTATCAAACTAATTTAATCAGTGATAATGGCACTGGTGAAAAGCTAGAATTGATTATAGGTAAATATATTCAGGTTAAACACAATACAGTTGCTGGCATCTACTTTAAAGTAGATGGTAAGATTATTCTTGGCGCAAAATTTAAAAATTATAAGCTTACTTGGGATTATGGCACTAATATGCAGCCTAATGACAATAAGGGTAGTATTACTTTTTCTGAGGTTTTTTTGGACGGTAAGTATATTGGTCATCAATTTACTGGCACACTGATTAGACAGGAAAACGCTAAAGAAGTAACAAAAACTTTTGTGGGATTTACTAGGGTTGCTGAAAATATTAACGACTTAAGTAAATCAGGAGAGCCGGGTAATGAGAACGACTCAAGTGCAAGCACGGGCGATCATCCTGATCTTGACATTAAAACCAGCATCGGTCCCCACAGTAGTGGCGGTGTTACCATTAATGTTTTGGATAACACAACTTCAGAGGAAGGTAATACGGCAAAATTTTCAATCGTATTGAACCATAAGCCAATATTTAAACCCAATGCTTTGAAAGATAGTGCCAATGGAAAGAGTGTGTTGGTTATTTTCTTTTGGAGTTCCAATGGCACTGAAGGGCGTCTCAAAAAGTTTGGTGCTGTCTTTAATGAGGACAACTGGAGTACACCAAAAGAATTTACTATTTATGGGCAGGACGATCATCTGACAGATGGTAATCAGCCATATCAAATCATATTTGCAACAGGCTGGGGTTATCATACGGTCAATTATAAAGGTCGAATTATTGACCCTATCAATTTAGTCAACATTGAAACTGCAGGGGTTACTGTTAAAGTCTTAGATGGCACAACTTCAGAGGAGGGTGATACAGCAAAATTTTCAATAGTACTGAACTACGAGCCAATCGTTACTAACCCAAGTATAGTGCTTCATAGGCAAGATGAAGCAAGGACAGTAGTTACCACTATCGGCATTTCGACTAGCGATCCCAGTGAGGGAAAATTTGCAAATGGTGCAATAGAAAAAAGTATTACTTTTACTAAAGACAATTGGAATATACCAAGAGAAATTACTGTTTACGGGCAAAATGATAATTTGGGTGACGGTGATACGCCATACCAAATTAATTTCTCAACGAGTAAGGGTTATGCGCAAGGCATTAATTATGCAGGTCTAAAGATTGACCCTGTTAATTTAGTCAATATTGGGGATTATCAAGACATTGATCCAATGACGGGCAAACCTCGAATGAGTGTTGGTTTCATTCATTATCCTGCCAAAAGATTTGGCACTCAAATATGGACAACTGAAAATATGCGTCATTATCCAAGTAAAATTGGCAATGGTTTTTGGTCTGGTTTTTCTGACGCTAAAAAAGAAACCAGATATTATAGTTGGGTTGCTGCTATGAACGGAGAAAGTAAAGAAGGAGCGCAAGGCATTTGCGCAAAAGGTTGGCATATTCCAACAGATGACGACTGGAAAACATTAGAAGGCTTCTTGGGGATGAGTAAAGTCACGCAAGATATCAATAGTTCGTATCGTGGTACCGATCAAGGTGCTCAAATGAAAATAGGCGGCACGAGTGGATTTAATGTTGAATTGCTTGGTTATTATGCCTATAATCAAGTGAAATCCCAAGGACTGAGTGCTAGTTTTATTAGTTCTACCAGTGTCAATGAATTTAAATATAATAGTCGTTATATAGGTCCTTATGAGAATGACTTAGTGCGTTCTGTTTGGCTCGTAGACAAAAAAAAGTCAGGCAAATGGTATTTTTCTAATATTAAGGCGGTAACAGAGAAAAACGATCAGGCAAGTCAGGAAGGTGGTTATCGTACCAGTGGATATTATGCAGAGAAATTAGGCGTGGATCCTAGTGTGAGAATCAATTTAAATAAATTGTCTGCGATTAAATATATTACGATTACGCCCTATTCAGGTGTATCACCAAACAATTCCAATGCGGTTTTATTTGTTTCTCATAAGAGAGTTACTGCTGATAACGGAAAAACGATAGAGCAATTGAGGCGTCAGTTTGATATGCGGGAAATCGGCACTACTAGCCATTGGGGTGTTGATAGTTTTCAAGTGACTCGTTTAATTACCACTAAGCAAGATCCCAAGGCTATATGGAGGGGTGATGAGTTTAAAACAACAGGGTCTTCCGTTCGTTGCGTTAAGGACAGTAGCGATAAAAGCATTTCCAGCCATTCTCCTAAAAAAATAATTCTTACAGTTGACAAGCCTATGACGCCAATTGGGTTTGGCGATACGGTTACATCAGTGGCTAAAAATTGGTCTATCACCCCAGATATTGGTAATGGATTGAATTTTAATACCGCAACAGGGGTTTTGTCAGGCACACCGTTAGTTGCTCAAAATACAATTGATTACCAGATAACAACTGCTGATGACTCAAAAGCAGTTTCTTCTATTGCTATTACAGTTATTGATAACGCAGCAAAGGTTAGCAGTATTCAAATAATGGGCGATAATATTCTCCAAGTTGGCGACAGTACTCAGTTAAATGCGATGGTTAACCCTAGTTACGCAAGCAATAAAAAACTCGCTTGGATAATTGTTGGGGATAAGAGCAAAGCGCGTATTAGTCAAACAGGAGAACTGCATGCACTTAAATCAGGTCATATTATGGTTGTTGCAGCCGCCACTGATAACAGTGCTACTTATGGCACATTTGTTGTTTCTATTGCCGAACAAGAAACGCTTATGTTTAATGATAAGCGTTATTCAATAATCACTTCCGATGATACAGGTAGAGCTTGGCTGGATAGAAATTTAGGCGCCACTCAGGCTTGTGCCCATATTACGGATGTTGCTTGTTATGGTGATTTATATCAATGGGGAAGAAGCGGTGACGGGCATCAACTCAGAAGCCAAAATCTTGTTTTGAGTGATATCCAAGCAACAAATATTATCCCTGGTAATGGAAAATTTATTATCAATGCTGATGATTGGACCGCACCTGGGGTTGATGATTCAGGTCAAAAACGGCAATCTGTATGGATAAATAATAGCACTAACATTTGTCCAACTGGATTTAGTTTGCCAACGCTAGAGGAGTTAAGAGCCGAAATAAATGGTAGCCGAAATAGGTTTAGTCTTGTAAATTCAAAATTAAAATTATCATTAAATGGCTTGCGTAACAAAGCAGGTCAGTTGCAATTTGTCGGAATCAAGGGTAATTATTGGACGAGAGATATCGCTAAAACAGCGTCAAATGGTTTAGAGAGAAGCCAACAGTCTAAACATCTTGTTATTAAGAATACTGCCACTTATGCCTATCTTTCTAGTCCACATACCATAGGCATGGGTGTGCGTTGTATTAAAAATCTGCCGCCTTTTATCAGTCCTAGTGTTAACGACTTAAATGCGATTGTTGGCACCACTATTGCACCGATTACATTTACCAATATGGGTCGTATAGCAACCAAGTGGGAGATTGCCCCAGCATTAAGGGCCGGCTTATCTTTTAATGCAAAAACAGGTACAATTTCAGGTACACCAAATAAGGTAGCACCTACGCAACGCTATCGCATTACTGCTAGCAATACCGCTGGTTCTGACACAGCTTGGGTACGTATTTCAGTCAACCCTATACCAATATTAACAAGGGGTATTCAAATACAAGATTATCAAGAAATAATGACAGTTGACACCACTGTTCGCTTAAATGTAATTATTAGCCCTAGTAATGCCAGTGATCACGGTATTACATGGTCATCATCAAATACTAATGTGGCAACAGTGAGTAAGACAGGGGTTGTCAGTGCTAAGAGTCATGGCAAGACAATAATATCGGCTCGCGCCAATGGCAATCCAATTGTTTTTGATTTAAAAACGATTACTGTTGCAGATTACTTGATTAAGGATAAGGCATATAATATTATTACCTCACCTAGAACTGGTAGAGCATGGTTAGATAGAAATTTAGGCGCTAATCAAATTTGTAGAACCAGTACAGATATGGGGTGTTATGGTTATTTTTATCAGTTTGGGCGCACCAATGATGGACATCAAAAGCGTTTAAATACTTTCTTTAAAAGCGCTAAAGAAAGCACCATTAACCCCAGTACAAGTGCATTTATTATCAATGGAAAAGACTGGACATCTGCTGACCAATCAGGTGCTTTACGCCAAGCAGTTTGGGGTTATAGAAGTAATAACAATATTTGCCCAACAGGTTTTCGTGTGCCAACTATACAAGAGTTTAAAGATGAAAAAATAGGCGCCAATTCAATTGTTTTTGAAAACTTTTTGGGATTACCTATGTCAGGTAAGCGTATTTCTGATGCTGGCATGCTTATAGAAGACGGTGTTTCTGGTTATTACTGGAGTGATACAGTTTCTAGCAATCATGAGGCACAAAGTCTATATTTCGAAAATAACCTAGTTAAAACGGGTAGTTTTGACCGTAACAATGGTATGAATGTGCGTTGCATACAAGATTTAAACGATAAGAGTACAAAATATAATCAGGAGCCAATGGAGATTGCTGGCATTCGTTATAAGACGATTAGAATTGGTTCTCAAATATGGACAGCGGAAAATATGCGCCATGGTAATGCAGACGGCATATACTCTTATCGCTCTAATGCAAGCAACGATGCTATTAATGGCAAATACTACACTTGGTCTGCCGCTATGGGCGGATCGACTCGAAAATACACACAGGGTATTTGCGCATCAGGGTGGCGTATTCCAACAATTCAAGAATGGAATATTTTGAAAGCGCATTTGGACGATAACCAAGAGGGAGCTCAACTTAAAAAATGGGGTGGTAGTGGGTTTGATGCACTTATGGTTGGTAAGGTCGAGACTGGTTATTTAGCATTTATAAATTCCTTTAAGTCTATGTTTATGTTCTCAGGGCGTAAAGCTTTCTTTTGGACTTCTGAAAAAAAACTTGGTTTAGCTTCATTTAAGTCATTAGATGATTTATCAACTACAATTCAGCAAGGCACAACTGCGCCAAATGAACAAGCGTTTAGTGTGCGTTGCATAAAGAATCCTCCATTTCCAATGACAGTGGCTGGTATTAACTATGACACTGTTGAAATTGGTAATCAAATATGGACGGTAGAAAATATGCGTCATAATGCATCTCATGGCCACAGTTCCAATGAAAATATTTCTTCAGATTATGCACATTATTATGGCAAGTCATATGATTGGGAGGCTGCTATGAATGGCTCTAAAGTCAAGGGAGCACAGGGCATTTGTGCCTCAGGTTGGCACATTCCAACAGACGGCGATTGGAAAACTTTAGAGAAGTATTTAGGTATGAATCAAAGCCAACGAAATACGCAATGGGCATGGCGTGGTAGTAACCAAGGTTACCATCTTAAGAAAAAAGGTTATAGCGGGTTTTATGCAAATATGTCTGGTAGAACTGAAAATCTTACCACGCCGAATCATCATTATACGCTTAGAGGCAAAGAAAGTTATTTTTGGACTTCTAGTCGCAACAAAGACACCCCTTCTTTGGTTGTATTTAGATCATTAAAAGATTCGTCAGACAGAATTTATAGAGGTGTTAATGATATGAATACTTATGGACTTAGTGTGCGTTGCATTAAGGATGTAAACAAAACACCTTATCCTGCCTATACCCCACGGTGGTAAGAATTTTACAAAACTTACGATATAGGTTGATAAAACATGCAAACAACCTTAATTCAGTTTTGTAAGTTAGGGTGATAGCAATGGATAACTTAATAATTAATAGGGTAATTTTATGAATATATTTTTTCTGAAAAAAAACTTTTTTCGTATTTTAATGGTGGGCATTTCTTTGATTGCCTTATCAACACATGCTAGTACACACTTTATTTCAGGCTTTGTGGCGACACAGCCCGTTGCCATTCCTGATGTTTATTTGATAGATGCAAATAACTTTGTTACCAAAGTAACAGGCAAGCTTGGCGGTAGAACAATAGGCGGAAATAGTTCGATTGATTTTACTGCCATCAAATTAGGCAACAATTCATTCTTAGCTCAGGCTACTGTTGGTGCGTATAAAAGAGGTGTTTTTTTTGAAATAAGTGACAACAATATAAAAGTAACTGCCGCCCGTTATTGCTCTCTCACAAAATGTCAAAATCGCAATTTGGCGTTAACTGATTCTTATGCTATTGTGGCCAGTAGTCAAACAATTGGCGACTATGGTATCTTTGACCTTATTTTATCAATAACGCATACGCACTTTAACCAGCATTTTATTTTAGGCTTTATAAGTACACAAGGTGTTTCTACCCCCTCAATTAAAGCCAATGATGTAATTAATCAAATAACAGGCAAACTGGGTGGTGGTTTAATAGACAATCCTAAAATTGGCTTTACTGCAATAAAATTGGGTGACCAATCATTTTTGGCACAAATAATTGAAAAAAATTATAAAAAAGGTGTTTTTTTTGAGATAGATGACGATGACAAAATAAAAGTAACACAAGCCCGTTATTGTCTGCTCACAGATTGCCAAAATCGAAACCTGGCATTAACTGATGTGCATGTAGCTATTGCTGATAGTCAAACAGCTAATGGATATGGTATTTTTGATCTTGTGTTATCAACTGTCCATTTAAATGCCAATGAGCGCCTTATTTTAGATTTTATAGGCATACAATCCGTTGCTATTCCCGATGCACACTTGATTAATGAAAACAACATCATTACTGAGATAACAGGTAAGTTGGGTGGCAACACAATGGATAATGGAGAGAGTATGCTTGACTTTACTGTAATAAGATTAGGCGTCAATTCATTTTTAGCTCAAGCCATCGTAGGCACGCATAAAAAAGGTGTTTTTTTTGAGATAGAAGCCAACAGCAAAATAAAAGTAACGCAAGCCCGCTCTTGCCTACTGATAGAATGCAAAAATCGCAATCTAGCGTTAACTGATGCCCATGTGGCTATTGCCAGTGAGCAGACGGCTGATGGGTATGGCATTGTTAGTTTAATCTTATCAACCACCCATTTTGATGCTAATGAGCGTTTTATCCCAGGTTTTGTCGCCACACAACCCGTTGTTATTCCAAATTATTTGATAGATGCAAACAATGTCGTTACCAAAGTAACGGGTAAGTTTGGTGGCAATGGAATAGAGGGAGAGGATAGAATTGATTTTACTGCAATAAAATTAAGCGATAATTCGTTCTTAGCCCAAGTGGCTACAGGGGGCTTGTATAAAAAAGGTGTTTTCTTTGAAATAGAGAAGAATAAGATAAAGGTAACCCAAGCTCGTTCCTGTCTCCTTATAGAGTGTAAACATCGTCACTTAACTTTAACGGATACTCTTGTAGCAGTCGCTGATAAGCAAACAGCTGATGGATACGGTATTTTTGATCTCACTTTATCAACAACACATTTTAATTTTAACCAACACTTTATCTCAGATTTTGTCACCACACAAGGGGTTACTATTCCTAATGCTCATTTGATTAACGCAAATAATATAGTCACCAAAATAACAGGAAAATTTGCTGGCACTTTAATAGACGGTGTTCTTGATTTTACGGCGATACAATTAAGTGATAAGTCGTTTTTGGCTCAAGTCGTTGTTAACAATCATAAAAAAGGTGTATTTTTTGAAATAGAAGGGGATAAGATAAAGTCAACTACCGCCCGTGATTGCCCTCTCACAGATTGCCAACAGCATTTAATTGATTCTTACAAAACTATAGCCAGTAGTCGAACTGTTGGTGAATACGGTATTTTTGGTCTTACTTTGTCAACCACCCACCTTGACGCTAATCAGCATTTTATCTCAGGCTTTGCAACCATGCAGGGTAAGGCTATTCCTAATGCTAATTTGATCAACACAAGTAATGTGGTGACTAAGATAGTGGGTAAGTTTGTTGATGGTTCAATAAAAGGTGCGATTGATTTTACGGCAATCAATTTAGGGGGTAGTTTATTTTTGGCTCAAGTGGTCACAGATACCCATAAAAAAGGTGTTTTTTTCAAAATAGAGAATGACAAGATAAAGGTAACCGCCGCCCGCTATTGCCTCCTTGCAACATGCCAAGATCGAAATCTAGTTTTGACTGATCCCCACTCAGAGATAGCCAATAATCAAACGGCTGATGGCTATAATATCTTTAATCTTATTGCATCAACAAAACCTCTTTATTCTAATGAGCACTTTGTTTCAAGTTTTGTAACCACAGGGGGTGTTGCTATTCCTAATGCCCTTGTGATTAACGCAAGTAACATCGTTACCAAAATAACAGGTGAGTTTGGCGGCGCTGCAATTGGCGCTGCAATTAATTTTACGGCAATAAGTTTGGGGGACAATTCGTTTTTGGCACAAGTTACTGCAAATGGCTACAAGAAAGGTATCTTTTTTAAAATAAAGAATAACAAAATAAAGGCAACTGCTGCCCGCTATTGCGCCCTCGCGGTGTGTAGAGGCCGTATGTTGGCTTTAACGGATTCGCATGCAACGATAGCCAGCAGTCAAACTGTTGGCTCATATGGTATTTTTAATCTCGTTTTGTCAACAACGCGTATTAATCGTAACAATTACTTTATTCCAGGCTTTGTCACCACACAAGGTGTTGTTATTCCTAATGGGCATTTAATTAATGAAAGTAATCCAGTTACACACATAACAGGTAAGTTTGGTGGTGAGTCAGTAGGCTTACCAATTGAATTTACCGCCATAAAATTAGGCAACAATTCATTTTTGGCTCAAGTTGTTGCTGGTAAATACAAAAAAGGTGTTTTCTTTAAAATAGATGATAACAATGCCATAAAAGCCACCCATGCCCGTTATTGTATTTTGACAAAATGTCAAAATCGCAATTTAACCATAGCTGATAGATACATAGGTATAACCACTAATTCAAAATCTAGAGGATACGGTATTTTTGATCTTATGCTTTCAACAACTGCTGTTGCCTTAAATTCTCGTAGTCGTTTTATCTCAGGCTTTGTAGCTACTGAACCTGTGGCTATTCCTAATGCCCACATATTAAATGAGAATCGTATTATTACTAAAATAACAGGGAAACTTGCTGGAATGCATGTAAATGGTTTTATTAATTTTACTGCCATAAAATTAGATGGCAATTCATTCTTGGCTCAAGGTATTGATAAAGGGTATAAAAAAGGTGTTTTTTTTGAAATACGAGAAAACAATAAAATAGTAGCAACGGCCGCTCGTTACTGCGCCCTCAGAATATGCCAAAATCGTCATCTAACTTTAACCGATTCGCATACAGTAGTAGCCAACAGTCAAACAGCAGCTGGCTATGGCATCTTTGACCTTACTTTGTCAATAGCACCTGTTGTTGCGATAAAAAGTACTGGCAGTTTTGGTCTTGTTTCGGGTTTTGTTCCTGTTACACCTATTGCTATTTCTGATTTTTACGGGGGGAAAATTATTGAAATTACAGGAAATTTTGGCGGTTCTGGTGTAAAGGGATTGTCAGTTGGTTTTACAGCAATATCATTAGGTAACAATTTGTTTTTAGCTCAAATTACTCAAGGTATTTATAAAAAAGGTGTTTTTTTTGAAGTAGACAATAATGGCAAAATAAAGGTAACTCAGGCTCGTTATTGTTTACTCACAAATTGTCAAAATCGTAATCTGACTTTAACTGATCATCGGGCATCCGTCGCTATTAATCACGGTCATCTTATGATTGACGGTTTTGGGTATGATCGTAATCTGACTTTAACTGATCATCGGGCATCCGTCGCTATTAATCACGGTCATCCTGTGATTGACGATTTTGGGTATGGTATTTTTGATTTAAGGATTGCTTCATTGGTAACCAATTTAGCGCTTAATAAAACTGCCACACAATCTAGTACTTCTGTTGCCCATGGAACAGGCCAGCAGGCTTTTGCCTTGAAAGCAGTTGATGGTAACACCAACGGCAGTTTAGAATCTGGTAGCAACCATAGTGTTAGTAGCACCAATAAAGAACAGGGTGCTTGGTGGCAAGTGGATTTGGGTGGAACCAAACTTATTCAACAAATTCGCATTTTTAATCGAACCGATTGTTGCAAAGATAGACTCACTAATTATCAAGTCAGCGTGTCTAACAATGCTAACTTCACAACCACTACTTATCAACAAGATTTTCACACCTATCCCAATTCAAGACAAGTCATTGATTTACGCTTACCACGCATTCAAGGTAGTTATGTTAAGATTCAATTGCTAGGCAATAACTATCTTTCTTTGGCGGAAGTGCAGGTGTTGGGTTATGACTTAGTGCCAGAAACCAGTGACTAGAATAGATTCTTAATGAACCTTTATATTTATGTAAATATTTCTCTGTATTTGAGTTAAGATGTTATGGTGTATTTTGATCTTTGGGTGATTGAGACATTAGAACATCTTTAGTAAAACGCTTCATTAAAGATGCTCTAATGCCTTCAAATATCTCTTCAAACAACACCCTAGAATCATTTTTATCAAGATAGAAATAACCTTGTGCAGTTAGTTGTCTAGCAAAAATGATGGGCGCATCATCCCTTTTTTTGAGGCAATTTTGACGATCATCCTCTACTTGTTGATGAATAATATTTTTTGTTAAATCAAGCTCCGAGTCTTTTTTTGGTACATAAGTAACCACATCGCACATATATTTTTCAGGCGACCAGCGTATGCATTTACCACCAAATACTTTACCCATTGGCGTGCTTTCTAAACAGTCTCGCCGCCAACAACTACTCTCTAGACTTTGCCCTTGGTTGTTAAGATTGTTGTCTCTTTGGAAAGCGTTTTTTGCAGCCCTAGTCATTTGTTCATCTGCATAAGATAGGACTTTTTTAGCATTATTATAATAAACCTGACAAATTTGTAGATTTATAGGCTCTTTTTCTTTGTAAAACTTGTTAATAGTGCTGATCTTAGTTTGAGCCAATAGGTGGTTGTAAGATTGCCCGTAACTTTGTAAAAATTCTTGTAGAGTGGTATTAATAGTTTTATCATTGCGTGCGTCTACTTGAATAATATGATCTAAATTATAAGCAGCAAAGTGATTTTTGTAATCCCAAAATATACTGTCTAAGCACTTACTCATTCTTTTTATTCCTTTGCCTTGTAAAAAATCAACATTGTTATTGTTGTTTATGCCACAAAATGTAATAGTTTTCTGAGAAATAATGCTAGGTATAGCTACATCAGCTCTAACAAGGGGCACTTTAATACCTGTCGCTGTATAACTGGTAGTAGTAACAGTCCAACCAGCATTTGCAAAGTCTTTGGTTGTTGTTAATGTATTAACGAGCGCTGCAAAGTTGTCAAGATTAAAAATAGAATAAGCGTTATATTCCACTCCTTGGTCTTGATTAGGCGTGTTTCTCAAAGTAACAACAAGATAGTGTGCCGCTTTTACAAGGTGACCCTCTGGATCGTTTATTCCACCGATTATCCAAGTATTGTCTAATACAAAGGACTCAATTGCAAATACATTGGTATTTAGTAGTGTGTTTTCGTTATTAGATTCTGAGTAAACAAATTTATCTAAACTCATAACGCTAATATCATCCGTCCTACCATTGTCAGCTAAAAAGTGCCATTGATCGTCTTGAATGACAGTATTAACAACATTTTCTACATTATTGGATTTATTCATAAAATCAACCAACTCTATAAATATTGGAGAACCCTTTATCCATTTAGCTGCAAAAAATTGTTTTAAATGAGTTTGTAATATATCAACATTACGGAGGTATTCTGATTGATAATATCTGCCTATTTTTGCATTAGACTCAATCATAATTTCTTTTACAGATGCCATATCTTGGGCAACTACCGACTCTAAAGCAGGGCGGATTTTTGCCAATATTGATTTTAGAGTATCTTCTTCTGTTGTTGAAAATTTATAATGATCTAAAAAATTGAGGGCATTAATCTTGCGCTCCGTTGCAAGGAAGTGGGCGTGTTGATTGATGATTTGAAGTATAGTTCCAATAACTGGGTTCCAACTAAAGAGAGCAACTGCTTTGTCCAAATCGGTGGAATCTGGATTTGCAAAGGCTTCTATTATTTGCCATGTACTCAATGTTATTGTTAGTGCTATGGTGGCAGCTCCAAAGATTTCTCCTGCAGCGCTGGTTAACATTTCTGCAGACATCATAGATGTTTCTACCACAGATTCAGATGCATCCATTATTTCACCTGTTGCTGCTGCAATATCCAACTCTGAACTAGAACTCAAAGAATCAATATTATCCATCGCAATATCAGAGTATGCATCGTCTGATTCGGGGAGGGTGCCATCATTAAGCGCATCTTTGTATTGTGAAGCAACCTCTTCTTGGGTTAAAGTGCCGTCTGGGAGTTCCTCTTCACCTGGCATGCAAATCCCCGCAGAAAAGACATTAAGACTGAATGTCAATAAGGTAACTGAAATTAAGGTTGAAAGTTTAAAATTTGTTAATGTCATTGTAAACGTTAAGTATCGACAGAACTTGTCATTTAGCTAATTATCCCTACTTATGCAAAAGTCTCATATTATTTTATTTTTCTAAAAAATAACCCAACAATCACTCTTTAGAAAAATAATAATCATACATGGATAAAAGGAAGATAGCGTCATAGGTTATTATTAAAAAAACGCCTAAGAAGAAGTTAAATTACCGCCAACTAACTTATCGCACAAGCCTTTTGGTAGAGTAATAAAAGCGTCTTTTTGCCCATCAGCATTCGAAGAGCCTGCACATGATGAGGTCTTAGTAGCGCAGTCATTTTGACCTGCCTTAACCACGCCATAGCATTTTTCTTTAGTTGCTGCATTAGTATCA
>NZ_FQTR01000049.1 GCF_900128535.1 bacterium endosymbiont of Bathymodiolus sp. 5 South
CACCCAAGACTTCGCCAAAGCCATTTATAACGACACGCCTACACTAAAAACTGCCGAAATAACCGGCAGAAAAGGCGATATGCAAATCAACCCTGATGGTACTAAAACCATGGAAACAGGTAGTGAAAAAATGATTTATCAGTGGGATAGTGATTTAAATATTATTACCAAGCAAACTGAAGAGTCTAAGCGCGTGGGGGAAATATTAAAAGGCTTGAAGCTTAGTGATGCGAACCCTGAAGGAAACAGTATTCCAGACAAATTACATGACACACAAGTAGACATAAGAGTTGTTGTTGGTGAAGGCGCATTTAAAACTGCCCACAATTTTAAAAACCGGCCTGATTTATTGGTATTGTTATTAAGGAAAGACCGTCATGCTCATATTCTTGAGAAAGAAATAAAATACTTAGAACAATTAGATTCGCTTGGCATGAAGACACCTGAGCGCTATAAACAAATCACATTTGTAGATAGACTCCACTTCAAGCACCACGGTTTAGTTGTACAAAAAATTCAAGGTGCAGAAGAGGTAAGGTTAGTACACAGAACTGAGACTCTATCACCAAAGATTCTTAATAAGAGTAACAACCAAACCTTAGAAGAAATTACGCGTTTACAAAAAATATTTACAAAAAACCCTAACCTTTATGTGTTAGATTTTCAAGGCCTTATTGCTGAAGATGGTCAATTATATGTTATAGATCCACAAGGTGTTGATCTTCATTCAAGCAGTAGGCGTAATTCAACTCAGTTAAACGCCTTACAAGGGGTCAAACAAAATATTTTAAAACACCACAAGCGCTTTACCGACAAAACACTCAACCACATTACCTACATTGATAAGGAGCTTTGGGGTCCACCCGATGATACACTCAAACAAAAAATACTAAATGATGCAAAAAAAAATAATAACAAAGTCATTGTTGTCTATGATGCTGCAACAGGTGAAAAAAATATTATTCACGAACCAAGCGGCAGTCAAAGTTTAGAGTTTGAAACCGTTGAAGTTATTAGTCGTGATAGTATCAGTCTAAGTGCTTATGCAAAATATGAATATCTTGATTTTGCCAGGCGACATAACTGGAAAAGAAACCACAAGTCTGTTTTCCGTGTCAACACCGCTGAGGGTTATGAAGCCTTAAATCTAAAAAGCAACGGCAAAAACAAATACAACATTATTTTGTCCATTGGCGAAGACAAGGTTACCAAAGACGCCGCCAATGCATTGTTTGAAAAACACCCTGATACCAGTATTATTGCGACACTTGACGAGCAAGGAAAATTGGTT
The DNA here is from genome assembly GCF_900128535.1 of bacterium endosymbiont of Bathymodiolus sp. 5 South. Taxonomy (GTDB): domain Bacteria; phylum Pseudomonadota; class Gammaproteobacteria; order PS1; family Pseudothioglobaceae; genus Thiodubiliella. The sequence goes on from NZ_FQTR01000049.1 coordinate 1,292, forward strand.
TTTCCACACGGCGAAGCGTTTACGCCTGATTCCAGTGTACGGATCAATATTGTTGGACATCCAGAAACATTGGAAAAAGTGGGGGCCACAAAGTTAGCAGATTACACCGATCAATTAGTGCAACACTACAAGATAGATTCAGTAGACACTCACGCCTATTTGAATCGTGCTGCCCTGGTGGGTTGTAAAAACCAAGCACTTAGTGAAAATTACGCTAAACAGCTTTACACTCGAACATATTTAAGACACACTAGTGTTACCGGTAGATTAGGTGACATGCATATCAATGAAAATGGCTCTAAAACGATGGGCGATCGTGATCAAAAAATCGTTCATCGTTGGAATTACGAACTTGAAAAATCTACTTGGACAACGCAAAGCTCTAAGAATATTGGTGATGTTTTAGATCGTTTAAAATTGGGATTAGACGATAAAACCGCCTTAAATACTCCCGATACATTGACTCATGAGGATATAGGCAAGCCCAAAGTGTCCAGCAGCTATCAAAGCAACATCATTATTCAAAGTAGTGACGATCCTGTTGTAATCAAAGCAGCTAACGTCTTATTCAACAAACACCCTGACACCAGCATCCTTGTCAAATTTGATCAAAATGGCAATCTTGTTACTCTAAAAGGCGAAGCTTACACGCCAACAGGCGATACCCGTGTTAATTTTGTCGGTCATGGTACCGACTTCAACCAAGAAGGCGCACAATCGTTAGCAGATAAAGTCAAAATACTGCAACAAACCTACGGCACCAACAACACCAACATTGGGCGTATCGCCTTAGTCGGCTGCGGCACTGATGGTGTTAATCAAAACCTCACCCAAGACTTCGCCAAAGCCATTTATAACGACACGCCTGAGCTAAAAACTGCCGAAATAACCGGCAGAAAAGGCGACATGCAAATCAACCCTGATGGTACTAAAACCATGGAAACAGGTAGTAAAAAAATGATTTATCGGTGGAACAGTGATTTAAATATTATTACCCAGCAGACCGAAGAATCCAAACGCATGGGAGAGATATTAAAAAACTTGAAACTGGGTTGTGTGAGTTCCAAAGATTCGTCTGATGCTGATGCTGATGCTATTGATATAGATAACATTCCAGATACCTTAACCGATAAACAGGTAGACATGGGAGCCACTGTTGGATCAGGCTCATATAAAACTGCCCGCAATTTTAAAAATCAACCTGATTTATTGGTGTTGTTATTAGAGTCATTCGGTCAAGCCACCAGTATTGAAAATGAAGTAAGGTGCTTAGAAAAATTAGATTCGCTCGGCATGAAAACACCTAAGCGTTACAAACAAATCACATTTGTAGACGAATACTTTAATATTGAGCAACCTGGTTTAGTTGTGCAAAAGATTAAAGGTGCATACGACATAAGGTTAAGGCGCAAAACATATATTAATCCCCAGTCAAATGTGCTTGATAATAGCAATAATCAAACCTTAAAAGATATCAAACATTTGCAAAAAATATTTGCAAAAAATCCCAATCTTTTTGTGCAGGATTTCCAAGGACTTGTTGCCGAAGATGGTCAACTGTATATTATAGATCCACAAGATGTTGATATGAATTCAGACAGTAAACATAATTCGACTCACTTGAATATTTTGCAGAGATTTGAGCAAACTATTTTAAAACGCCACGAGCGTTTTACTGACAAAGCACTCAATCATGTTGCCTATATTGACAATAGAATTTGGAAATCTTACAGCAATGCACGAAAACAACAAATACTAGGTAATCTACAGAAAGAAAGCAATAAAGCCCTTGTTGCTTATAATTTTGTAACAGGTGAAAAAGAAATCATTCATAAACCAAGTAACAGTCAAGATTTGGACTTTGACACCATTGAAGTCATTACCCAAGACAACCAAAATCAAAGTGTTGATTTAAGACAAGACTGTGTTGATTTTATGGATCAACAAGGTTGGGTGAAGAGCAGAGATGCTGTTTTCCGTGTAAACACCTTTGAGGATTACAAAGCCTTAAATCTGAAAAGTAACGGTAAAAACAAATACAACATTATTTTGTCCATTGGCGAAGACAAGGTCACTAAAGACGCTGCCGAAGCACTGTTTAAAAAACACCCCGATACCAGTGTTATTGCGACACTTGATAAGCAAGGACAATTGGTTTTTCCAAAGGGCAAAGTATTTACGCCTGATTCCAGCGTACGGATCAATATTGTTGGACATCCAGAAACATTGGAAAAAGTGGGGGCAACAAAGTTAGCAGATTACACCGATCAATTAGTGCAACACTACAAGATAGATTCACTCGACACTCATGCCTATTTGAATCGTGCTGCTCTAGTGGGTTGTAAAAACCAAGCGCTTAGTGAAAATTACGCTAAACAGCTTTACACTCGAAAATATTTAAGAGGCGCTAGCGTTACAGGTAGATTAGGCGATATTCAAGTGAACGAAGATGGCTCTAAAACCATGAATGACAAGGATCAAAAAATCATTCATCGTTGGAATTACGAACTTGAAAAATCTACTTGGGCAACGCAAAGCTCTAAGAATATTGGTAAAGTTTTAGATCATCTAAAATTGGGGTTAGATGATGAAACCGCCTTTAATCTGCCTGATTCATTGACTCATGAGGATATAGGTGAACCTATTAACGAAGGCAGCACGAAAGTTGCTTACATCTTAAAAAACCATCCTGATTTGTTATTTTTACAATTAAACCAAAGACTAAAGGATGCGCATTCAGTTAAACGATTAAAAAACGAAATTAGATGGATTAACAAATTTAGAGAAATGGGCGTTAAAACGCCAAAATATTTTAAGGTTATTTTTATGACTGATGAGAATAACCAAAAGCATTATGGTATTTTGGTTGAACGCATTCATGACACAATGATAACAAAACCAGGGTGGCTACCTGTTCCAGAGGAGCGTGTAACGTACAAAACGCTAAGCGATATTCAAAATTTATTACAGAAATTTAATCAATATCCAAATTTAAGCATTGATGATTTACAAATGTTATTAGGCAGAGATGGGCAACTTTATATCATAGATCCATTAAATATTAATTCGCCATCATCTAAATATTTGTCTGATTTTTCACAGAACGAAAGAGAAAATAGTATAGAAAATTTGCAAGAGTGGAGAGATACATCGTTAAACACCCTAAAAGAATTTAACCAAAATAAAGGCATGCACGCCATTTTTGTTAGCAAAGAGATGTTAGATCGTGATCCAGAATTTGAAGAAAGTCTATTAGATAAAGCACAAAAACAACAAGACCTTGTTGTTATGGGTTACGACTCAGAAGGCACAACCAAAGTGCTTTACGAGCCAAAAACCAACTATAAAATAGATAGAATTGAAGTAATGATTGATAAAAGCAATCACTTTATTAGTAAAGCTCAAATGAGATCTTTAATAAGAGACAACCCCAAAGTGTCCAGTGACATGGTTTTCCGTCACGCACTAAAAAAAGATTTCAGTAAATATCGAAGCAACATTATCGTTCAAAACGGCAACAGTGAAGCCGCCGTCAAAGCTGCCCAAGCCCTTGCCAATAAACACCCTGAGAGCAGCATTATTGTTCATTTTGACGACAATAACAAATTGGTCACATCAGACAATGAGATTTATACCCCCAAAGGCAATGTGCGTCTTAATTTTGTTGATCATGGAGAAAATTTTGCCAATGGTGAAAATGGCATGGCGGAATTGACCGATAGAGTCAAGCAGATTTATGATACTTACGCCAATGAAAATACTTATTTTGATCGCATTACCCTAGTAGGTTGTAATACTTCTCGCATCAAGCAAGGTCTAACTAGGGATTTTGCCAAAATGATTTATGACAACATACCAGCGTTAAAAACTGCTGAAATAACGGGCAGAAAAGGCGACATGCAAATCAATCCTGATGGCACTAAAACCATGGAAACAGGCAGTGAAAAAATGATTTATCAGTGGAATGGTGATTTAAATGTTATTACTAGGCAAACTAAAGAGTCTAAGCGTGTGGGGGAAATATTAAAAGGCTTGAGGCTTGGCGATGCGAATCCTAAAGGTTCACCTGATACCGTAGACATAGACAGCATTCCAGATAAATTATATGACACTCAAGTAGACACAAGTGTTGTTGTTGGTGAAGGTGCATTTAAAACTGCCTATAATTTTAAAAACCGACCTAATTTATTAGTATTGTTATTAAGAACATACCATCGTGCTCGTATTGCTGAGCAAGAAATAAAAGACTTAGAGCAACTAAAATCGCTTGGCATGAAAACACCTGAGTTTTATAAAAAAATCACATTTGTAGATGAATTTGACTCCAAGCAACACGGTTTAGTTGTACAAAAAATTAAAGGTGCAGAAGAGATAAGGTTAACGGTCAGAAATGAGGCTTTATCACCAAAGATTCTTAATAATAGTAACAACCAAACCTTAGAAGACATTGCGCGTTTACAAAAAATATTTACAAAAAACCCCAACCTTTTTGTGTCAGATTTTCAAGGTCTTATTGGTGAAGATGGTCAATTGCATATTATGGATCCACAGGGTGTTAATCTTCATTCAGACAGTGAGAATAATGCATCTCAGTTAGACATCTTACAGGGGGTCAGACAAAATATTTTCAAACACCACAAGCGCTTTACCGACAAAACACTCAACCACATTGTCTACATTGATAAGAAACTTTGGGACTCACCCGATGACGCATTCAAACAAAAAATACTAAGTGATGCAGAAAAAAATAAGAATAAAGTTATTGTTGTTTATGATTCTGCAACAGGTGAAAAAAATGTTATTCGCCAGCCAAGAAACAGTCAAAGTTTAGAGTTTGAAACCGTTGAAGTTATTAGTCGTGATAGTGTCAGTCTAAGTGCTGATTTAAAAAATGAATACCTTGATTTTGCTAGGCAACATGACTGGAAAGAAAGCAATAACTCTGTTTTCCGTGTCAACACCGCTGAGAGTTATGAGGCCCTAAACCTAAAAAGCAATGGTAAAAACAAATACAACATTATCTTATCCATTGGTGAAGACAAGGTTACCAAAAACGCCGCCCAAGCATTGTTTGGCAAACACCCCGATACCAGTATTATTGTGACACTTGACGAGCAAGGAAAATTGGTTTTTCCGCAGGGTGAAACATTTACGCCTGATTCCAGTGTACGGATCAATATTGTTGGGCATCCAGAAGCATTAGAACAAGTGGGAGCGAGAAAGTTAGCGAATTACACCGATCAATTAGTGCGACACTACAAGATAGATTCGATTGACACTCAAGCCTATTTGAATCGTGCTGCGTTAGTGGGTTGTAAAAACCAAGCGCTGAGTGAAAGTTACGCTAAACAGCTTTATACCCGAAGATATTTAAGAGACGCTAGCGTTACCGGTAGATTAGGTGATATGCATATCAATGAAGATGGCTCTAAAACGATGGGCGATCGTGATCAAAAAATCATTCATCGTTGGAATCATGAATCTCAAAAATCTACTTGGACAACGGAAAGTTCTAACAATGTTGGTAAAGTTTTAGATCATCTAAAATTGGGGTTAGATAATGAAACTGCTTTAAATATTCCCGATACATTGACTTATGAGGAGATAGGCAAGCCTATTGACAAAGGCAGCAAGAAAGTTGCTTATACCTTAAAAAACCATCCTGATCTATTATTTTTACAACTAGGGAAAATCCTAGGAAACAGAAACTATGTTAGACAATTAAAAAACGAAGTTAATTGGATTAATAAATTTAGAGAATTGGGTATTAAAACGCCAAAATATTTTAAGGTTGTCTCCATGATTGGTAAGGATAATCAAGAACACCATGGTATTTTAGTTGAGCGTATTCATGACTCATTCATGGTAAAACCAGGGTGGGTACCCCTTAAAGAAGAGCGCATAACACACAAAACACTGGCCGACATTCAGGCTTTATTACAACATTTCTCAAACAATCCAGATTTGATTATTGCTGATTTGCAAATGTTAGTAGGTAGAGATGGGCAACTTTATGTTATAGATCCAGCAAATCCTAATTCGCCGTCGATTCAGTCTTCACTCCCTAATTCACAACAATTTAGAATGAAGAGTATAGAAGGTTTGAGAGGGTGGAGAGACGCCTCGCTAAATGTTCTAAAAACTTTTAACCAAAACAAAGGCATGCATGCCATTTTTGTTAGCAAAGAGATGTTAGAGCGTGATCCAGAATTTGAAAAAAGTCTATTAAATAAAGCACAAAAACAACAAGACCTTGTTGTTATGAATTACGACGCAGAAGGCACAACCAAAGTGCTTTACGAGCCAAAAACCAACTATAAAATAGATAGAATTGAAGTAATGGTTGATAAAAGCAATCACTTTATTAGTGAAACTCAAATGAAATCTTTAATAAGAGACAATCCTAAAGTGTCCAGTAATATGGTTTTTCGTCACGCACTAAAAGAAGATTTCAGCAACTATCAAAGCAACATTATCGTTCAAAACGGCAACAGCGAAGTCGCCGTCAAAGCCGCCCAAGCCCTCGCTAATAAACACCCTGAGAGTAGTATTATTGTTCGTTTTGATGCTGATGGCAATTTAATCACACCAACAGATGGACTTTATACGCCCAAAGGCAATGTGCGTCTTAATTTTGTTGATCATGGAAAAAATTTTGCAGAAGGCGAAAATGGCATGGAGAAATTGACCGATAAAGTCAAGCAGATTTATGATGCTTACGCCAATGAAAACACTTATTTTGATCGCATTGCCCTAGTAGGTTGTGATACTTCTCGCATCAGGCAAGGTCTAACTAGGAATTTTGCCAAAATGATTTATGACAACATACCAGCGCTAAAAACTGCTGAAATAACGGGCAGAAAAGGCGACATGCAAATCAACCCTGATGGCACTAAAACCATGGAAGCAGGCGGTGAAAAAATGATTTATCAGTGGAATGGTGATTTAAATGTTATTACTAGGCAAACTAAAGAGTCTAAGCGCGTAGGGGAAATATTAGAGGGTTTAAAGCTTGGTGGTGCTAACTCTGAAGGCTCATCTGATACCATTGATGTAGACAGCATCCCAGACACATTAAGTAACAAACAAGTGGATACAAAAACTGCTATTGGTTCGGGCACCTATAAAACTGCCTACAATTTTAAAGATCAATCCGATTTATTGGTATTGCTGTTAAAGTCACGCTATCAAGCCGCTGATATGGAAGAAGAAACAAGATGGCTAACGGAATTAGATTCGCTTGGCGTAAAAACACCTAAGCGCCATAAGCAAATCATATTTGTTGATGAATCTGATTCTAATACTAGGCAACACGGCTTAGTTGTGCAAAAAATTAAAGGCGCACATGATATAAAGTTAATGCGCAAAAAAAAGGTCCAACTAAGCGAGCATCTATTGCAAGTGCTTGATAGTAGTAACGACCAAACCCTAAGAGATGTTAAAAATTTGCAGAAAATATTTGCATCAAATGACAATCTTAGTGTGTCAGATTTTCAAGGGCTTATTGCCGAAGATGGTCAATTGTACATTATAGATCCAATGGGTATTGTTATGTCGCCTCAAAATACTAAGCGTAACACGGATCAGTTAGATGCCTTGCAAACATTTGAACATTATATTTTAGAACGCCACAAGCTTTTTACTGACAAAACACTTGATCATATTGTCTATATTGACAAACAACTTTGGGATGCACCTGGTGAGACGCTCAAACAAAAAATACTAAGTGATGCAAAAGAAAAGAATAATAAAGTCATTGTTGTCTATGATTCTGCAACAGGTAAAAAAAATATTATTCACCAACCAACCAACAGTCAAAGTTTAGATTTCGTAACCGTTGAAGTTATTAGCCGTGACAATATAATTCCAAGTGCTGATTTAAAAAATAAATACCTTGATTTTTCCAAGCAACATGGCTGGAAAGAAAGTAGCAACTCTGTTTTCCGTGTCAACACCGCTGAGGGCTATGAAGCCCTAAACCTAAAAAGCAATAACAAAAACAAGCACAACATTATTTTGTCTATTGGCGAAGATAAAATCACCAGGAATGCCGCCAAAGCGTTATTTGACAAACACCCTAACACCAGTGTCCTTGTTACACTTGATGAGCAAGGTGAGTTGGTTTTCCCAGAGGGCAAAGCATTTACGCCTGATTCTAGTGTGCGGGTCAATATTGTTGGACATTCAGAAGCATTGGAACAAGTAGGGGCAACAAAGTTGGCAGATTACACCGATCAATTAGTGCAACACTACAAGATAGATTTAGTAGGCAATCACGCCTATTTGAATCGTGCTGCGTTAGTGGGTTGTAAAAACCAGCTACTTAGTGAAAATTACGCTAAACAGCTTTATACTCGGAGATATTTAAGAGACGCTAGCGTTACTGGTAGATTGGGCGATATTCAAGTGAACGAAGATGGCTCTAAAACCATGAATGATAAGGATCAAAAAATCATTCATCGTTGGGATTATGGACTTGAAAAATCTACTTGGGCAACGCAAAGCTCTAAGAATATTGGTAAAGTTTTAGACCATCTAAAATTGGGGTTAGATGATGACACCGCCTTTAATCTGCCTGATTCATTAACTTATGAGGATATAGGAGAGCATGTTGGTAATGGTAGTGATAAAGACGCTTATAAGCTAAAAGCTTATCCCAATCTATTGTTTTTACAATTAAATAAAGAAAGCCAGTCAAGCTCTAATGTTCAAGCATTAAAAACTGAAATTGATTGGGTTAATAAATTTAGAGAAATGGGCGTCAAAACACCAAAATATTTCAAGACTATTTCCATGATTGACGAAAACCAGCAAGAACATTATGGCATTTTAGTTGAACACATTGATGATGCATTGATGGTAAGGCCAGACTCTATACAACTGGTTAAAGAGGAGCGCATTACACGCAGAACACTTACTGACATTCAAAATTTATTAGAAAAATTTGAACAACATCCAAATTTAAGTATTTATGATTTTCAAATGTTAATGGGTAGAGATGGGCAGCTTTATGTGTTTGATCCAGCAAATACTTATTCGCCATCAACTGATTCTCTGTCTACCCCTGTACAAAACATTAGAGCAAAAAATATAGAGAATTTGGTAAAGTGGAGGGCTGACTCATTCAATACCCTTAAAGCCTTTGAGAGAAACAATGATATGCACGCTATTCTTGTTGAAAAAGCCATGTTAGAACACGACCCAGAATTTGAAAAAAATCTGTTGAAAAAAGCAAAACAACAACAAGACCTTGTGCTCATGAGTTACGACTCAGACGGCACAACTCAAGTGCTTTACCAGCCAAAAACCGACTATGAAATAGATAGAATAGAAGTAATAGTTGATGAAAACAATCACTTTATAAGTAAAGATCAGATGAATGATTTAATCAAAGACACCCCTCAAGTGTCTGATGATATGATTTTTCGCCACACACTCAAAAAAGAATTTAGCAACTACCGAAGCAATATTATCGTTCAAAATGGCGACAGCGACATTGCAATCAAGGCTGCCCAAGATCTTGCTAACAAACATCCAGACAATAGCATTATTGTTCGTTTTGATGCTGATGGCAATTTAATCACACCAACAGATGGATTTTATACACCCAAAGGCAATGTACGCCTTAGTTTTGTTGATCATGGCGCTGATTTAAGCAAAGAAGGTGCACAATCGTTAGCGGATAAAGTCAAAATATTGCAACAAACTTACGGTAATGATGGCACCGACATTCAGCGTATCGCCTTGGTTGGTTGTAATACCGATGGCATTGATCAGAATCTCACCCAAGACCTTGCTAAAGCCATTTATAACGACACACCTGAGTTAAGAACTGCCGAAATAACCGGCAGAAAAGGCGACATGCAAATCAACCCTGATGGCACCAAAACCATGGAAACAGGCAGTGAAAAAATGATTTATCAGTGGAATGGTGATTTAAATGTTATTACCAAGCAAACTAAAGAGTCTAAGCGTGTGGGGGAAATATTAGAGGGTTTAAAGCTTGGTGGCGCTAACTCCAAAGGAGGTAACATCCCAAGCACATTAAACAGCAATCATGTAGATACAGAAACTGTTGTTGGTGAAGGTGTATTTAAAACTGCCTATAATTTTAAAGGTAGACCTGATTTATTGGTGTTGCTATTAACCTCAGGTTTTGAAGCCAGCGAGATTGAAGAAGAAATAAAACACTTAAAGAAACTAGATTCGCTTGGTATAAAAACACCTAAATTTTACAAAAAAATCACATTTTTAGATAAATTTAACACTAAGCAACATGGTTTAGTCGTGCAAAAAATTAAAGGCGCACAAGATATAAGGTTATCGTACAAAAGTCTGATTCCAACAGGAAATTCTTTGTTAAAAATACTTGATAGTAGCAACAATCAAACTTTAGCTGACATTCAACATCTGCAAAAAATATTCGCAAAAAATGCTGCGTTGGTTGTAGCAGATTTTCAAGGGCTTATTGCTGAAGATGGTCAATTGTATATTATGGATCCACAGGGTATTGATTCAAGTGAAAGGGGACATTCAGATCAGTTAAATGCTTTGCAAGCACTTAAACAAACTGTTTTAGAACACCACAAGCGCTTTACCGAAGAAACACTCAATCACATTATCTACATCGATAAGAAACTCGATGATGCGCTAAAACAAAAAATAGTAAGTGATGCAAAAGAAAATAATAATACAGTCATTGTTGTCTATGATTCTGTAACAGGTGAAAAGAAAGTTGCTCATAAACCAAACGACAGTCAAAATTTAATTTTTGAGACTGTGGAAGTTATTGCCCATGATAGCAATAAGCAACGCGCTGACTTAAAAAAAGAGTGCCTTGATTTTCTCAAGACATGGAGCTGGAAAGAAAGCAACAAGTCTGTCTTCCGTGTCAACACGCCTGAGGGTTACGAAGCCTTAAATCTGGAAAGTAACGGTAAAAACAAATACAACATTATCTTATCCATTGGCGAAGACAAGGTTACCAAAGACGCCGCCAATGCATTGTTTAAGAAACATCCCGATACCAGTATTATTGCGACACTTAATGAGCAAGGAAAATTGGTTTTTCCAAAGGATAAAGCATTTAAGCCTGATTCCAGTGTACGAATCAATATTGTTGGACATCCAGAAGCATTGGAACAAGTGGGAGCAACAAAGTTAGCAGATTACACCGATCAATTAGTGCGACACTACAAGATAGATTCAATTGACACTCAAGCCTATTTGAATCGTGCTGCGCTAGTGGGTTGTAAAAACCAAGCACTGAGTGAAAATTACGCTAAAGAACTTTACACTCGAAGGTATTTAAGAGACACTAGCGTTACAGGTAGATTGGGCGATATTCATGTGAACGAAGATGGCACTAAAACCATGAATGAGAAGGATCAAAAAATCATTTATCGTTGGGATTATCTACGTGGGAGATCTACTTGGACAACGCAAAGCTCTAAGAATATTGCTAAAGTTTTAGATCATCTAAAATTGGGCTTAGATGGCGAAACCGCCTTAAATATTCCCGATTCATTGACTCATGAAGATATAGGCAATCCTATTAACGAAGGCAGTACGAAAGTTGCTTACACCTTAAAAAACCACCCCGATCTATTGTTTTTACAGCTGGGGGAAAATCCAGGAGAAAGCGATTATATTGAACAATTAACAAACGAAGTTGAGTGGATTAATAAATTTAGAGAAATGGGTGTTAAAACGCCAAAATATTTCAAGACGCTTTCTATCATTGACGTAACTGGTCAAGAACACTATGGTATTTTAGTTGAGCGTATTCATGACTCATTTCTAGTAAAACCAGGGTGGGATCCTCTTAAAGAAGAACGCATAACACACAAAACACTGGTCGACATTCAGGCTTTATTACAACAATTTGCAAGCAATCCAGATTTTAGTATTGTTGATTTGCAAATGTTAGTAGGTAGAGATGGGCAGCTTTATGTTATGGATCCAGCAAATCCTGATTCACCGTCGACTGAACCCTCATACTTTATGCGTGATTATTTACAAAAATTTAGGAAAGAGGGTATAAGAGAATTGAAAAAGTGGAAAAACACCTCGCTAAATGCTCTGAGGGCCTTTAACCAAAATAAAGGCATGCACGCCATTTTTGTTAGCAAAGAGATGTTAGATCGTGATCCAGAATTTGAAGAAAGTCTATTAGATAAAGCACAAAAACAACAAGACCTTGTTGTTATGGGTTACG
>NZ_FQTR01000050.1 GCF_900128535.1 bacterium endosymbiont of Bathymodiolus sp. 5 South
TGGGTGATTTCTTTAAACCTTGTCCTAGCAGGGCTAAGGCTGGGTTTAAAAAATCGCCAAGTGGGTGAAAAGTGGGTTTTTGATGATTGTTCCTATTTATGCAAAGGTCTCTATATAAAGGATTGGCAAAAATGAAGATAGCATTAGGTGTTGAGTATATGGGCAGTGATTTCCACGGATGGCAGTTGCAAAAATCTGGCATTCGCACCGTTCAACAAGTAGTCGAAAAAGCATTGTCAAGTGTTGCTGACCACCCTGTACGGGTATTTTGCTCAGGTAGAACAGATGCGGGTGTACACGCTATTGAGCAGGTTATTCACTTTGAAACAAGTGCGAACAGAGAAGACAAAGCGTGGCTTTTTGGTGGCAATGTCAACCTACCTTGGGATGTCAATTTTGTTTGGGTGAAACGCGTTGATAAGGATTTCCATGCGCGCTTTAATGCTCACGCAAGGCGCTACCATTACAAGATTCACAATACGCCAGTGCGTTCTGCTCTCATGGCTAAACACACCTTATGGGAACCAAGAGTGTTAGAACTAGAAGCAATGAATAAGTCCGTCAAATATTTACTCGGCGAACATGATTTTTCAGCTTTTCGTGGTAGCCTGTGCCAAGCAAAATCCCCCATCAAAACCATTGAATTTATAAAGCTCACTCAACATGGCAATGAAATTCTATTGGATATTAAAGCCAATGCCTTCTTGCACCATATGGTGCGCAATATCGTCGGTACACTACTCAAAGTAGGCAGGGGCGACAAACCTGTTGAATGGGTTAAGGAAGTGCTAATTTCTAAAGATAGAAAAAAGGCGGGTGCCACTGCCCCGCCTCAAGGTTTATATTTTATTAAAGCCTTCTACCCTAACTTATAAATCAATTTTTTCGCAGTTGTTTACTGGCCAATATCATATTAGTCAATGCAGAAATTACCTCGTCCCAATGTCTAGTTTTTAAACCGCAATCAGGGTTAACCCACAGTCTTTTAGCGGGAATGCGTTGGGCTGCTTTTTCCATTAGCTCCACCATAGAGTCCACTGAAGGGATGTTAGGAGAATGAATATCATAAACCCCTGGACCTATTTCATTAGGATAATCAAACTGATCAAATACATCCAATAATTCCATGTCTGAACGAGAGGTTTCAATGGTGATAACATCAGCATCCATCTGCGCTATTGCTTCAATAATATCATTGAATTCTGAATAACACATATGGGTATGGATTTGGGTTTCATCACTCACCCCATTAGCGCTAATTCGATAAGCCTTAATCGCCCAATCAAGATAAGTTTGCCACTGAGATTTTCGTAGTGGCAAGCCTTCTCTTAATGCTGCCTCATCAATTTGGATGACATTTATATTAGACTTTTCAAGGTCTAATACTTCGTCTCTAATAGCCAACGATAACTGCAAGCAGGTTGTTGCTCTTGGCTGATCATCTCGCACAAATGACCAATTCAACATCGTAACAGGTCCTGTAAGCATGCCCTTCATGGGTTTATTGGTGAGTGACTGGGCGTAGGTTATCCAATCTAGGGTCATAGGTTTTGGACGAGAAATATCACCAAAAATAATCGGGGGTTTAACACAACGAGAGCCATAAGATTGCACCCAACCAAATTGGCTAAATACATAGCCACTGAGTTGTTGCCCGAAATATTCTACCATATCATTACGCTCAGGTTCACCATGCACCAAAACATCCAAACCTAAATCTTCTTGTACTTGCACACAATGTCGAATCTCAGCTTGCATTGCTTGTGTGTATTTCTCTGCTGATAATTGACCCAATTTATAATCACGCCTAACTTGTCTAATCTCTAGCGTTTGTGGAAATGAGCCAATGGTCGTGGTTGGGTATAAAGGCAGATTAAGTTGTTCACTTTGTACTTTTTCCCTGCTCTTGTAATTAGACTGGCGATTGCCCAGTTTGTCATTCACTTTAGCAGTACGCTCTTTAACGGCGCTATTATGTACAAGTGAGGAATGTTTTCTGCTATTAATAGCATTAACATTACTGGCTATTTCTTTGATGACACTTGCTTGTCCTTGATTAAGTGCCTGTGCTAATAGCTTTAACTCTTGTAATTTTTGCACAGCAAAACTAAGCCATGATTTGATGTCGCTATCTAGTTCTTGCTCGCTGTCTAAATCCACAGGCACATGTAACAATGAACAGGATGGCGCTAACCACAGTCTATCTTGTAATTGTTGGTGAATAGGTTCTAACCACAACAAGGTTGCACTTAAATCTGTTTTCCAAATATTACGCCCATTCACCACGCCCAAGGATAGAACTTTATTATCTGGCAGGCTATTAATGACTAATTGAACCTCATCTTTTGCATTAACTGCATCAATATGTAGCCCATCAATTGGCAAGTCACAAGCAAGATTTAAGTTGTCCTGTAACGAGCCAAAATAACTGGCCAGCAACAATTTAATGGGACTATTGGCTAATGTATCGTAAGCTTTCTTAAAGGCTGTTTGCCAATCTGGCTCTAATTCTGTGACTAAAACAGGCTCATCAAGCTGTATCCACTCTATCTCTAACTTTGCCAATTCATCAAAGAGTTGCACATAGACTTTAACCAGCGAATCTAATAAATCCAGTTTGTTGGTGTTATCTTTGGACTTGCCTAACCACAAATAAGTGACTGGACCAATAATAACGGGTTTAACCTTGATGCCTTGCTCTTGTGCTTGCCTAATTTGTACAATCAAGTTTTGTGCTTGGAGTGCAAAATTTGTCTCTTGACTAAACTCTGGCACAATGTAGTGATAATTAGTATCAAACCATTTTGTCATCTCACCGGCTTGAATGCAAGTGCAATCAGATTCATTAACAGAGGCTCGTCCGCGTGCTACTCGAAAATAATTATCCAACTCATTGTCTGATAAATTTTTGGCGCGCTTTGGAACATTTCCCAATAGAAAACTCATGTCCAAAACTTGATCATAAAAAGAAAAATCACCCACTGGCACCCAATCTAATTTATTTTGATGTTGCCAGTGTTGCTTGCGCAATGTATCAGCAGTTTGCAATAATGCATCTTGAGAAGTGGCATTTGACCAATATTTTTCTAATGCAAATTTTAACTCTCGATGTTTACCAATGCGTGGAAAACCCAGATTGTGTATTGTGACCATAATGGTTCCTTAATGTTGAAAGTTGATTATTTTATAAGGGCTGCAATATGAAGTAAAATGATTATTTTTAACTTAATCATGAGATATATTCATATATGATATCGCTTAAACATTTAAAAATCATACAAGCATTGCATGAAAACAGCACCTTAACGCGTGCTGCAAATGTATTGCACTTAAGCCAATCTGCCTTATCCCACCAAATTCGCTACTTGGAGGAGAAATTAGGTATTACGCTTTGGGAGCGAGAAGGTAGAAATTTACGCCTCACAAAAGCAGGTGAATTGCTATTACAAACTGCACAACAATTATTACCCATTTTAGAACAAACTGAGAAAACCTTAAAAGCCTATGCACAGGGTCGCCAAGGTATTCTGCGCATAGGTGTTGAATGCTATCCTTGCTATGAGTGGCTAACGAAGGTCATTGGTGTGTTTTTGCAAAAAATGCCTAATGTTGAAGTAGAAATTATCAACAAATTTCAATTTTCTGGGCACGAAGGTCTACTCAATTATCACATTGATATTTTAATCACACCTGATAGAGAGAGAAAAGCAGACATTCATATTGAAACACTTGCCCAATATAATTTAGTGCTCTTAGTTGCTAATGAACATTCGCTAGCGCATAAGACAATCATTACACCAAAAGATTTGACGAATGAAACTTTACTAACTTTTCCTGTGCCATTAGAACGACTTGATATTTTGACGCAATTTTTAAATCCAGCACACATCAAACCAAAACATATTAAAAAAATTGAATCCATTGAACTTATGCTACAAATGACAATGCTTGAGCGTGGTGTTTGCATACTACCAGAATGGCTGGCAAATGAGTTTATTAAAAAAATGCCTGTTAAAAAAATTCAAATAGGTGTAGAGGGGCTTAGTCAAAAATTATTTGCAATTTTGCGCAAACAAGATAGAGAAATTAATTATATTCAACGCTTTGTCAAAATTAGCAAGGAAGTGGTTAATGTGCCTTAGGGTCATTAAAATTCAAAAATAGATATTTTTAAACCCGTAAAATTTGTGAGCACTGAATTAGTAATGTTGTGATTATGGTATAATCTCTCCTACTGTTTTTTACGCTTAATAAAATCAAAATCATGTTCAATAAAAGAAATATTGCAGCTGTTATTTTTGCTGTTTTTGCCGTGTGGCTTTCAACAATTGCGCCCACTACTTCCATTGCTTGGATGTTAGGTATTCTTGTATTAACAATTTATTTATTTGCTTTTGAAGTGGTAGAAGTTGATGAAGCTGCCATTACCATTATGATTATTTTAGGGCTGAGCTCTTTACCCTGGATTCATACTTTAATGGGGCTAGAAGAGGGGCTGGTCGACAACCAAAGATTGTTTGATGGATTCTCCTCAAATGCGGTTATGTCAATTATTGCAGTCATGATTATTGGGGCAGGCTTGGATAAAACTGGGTTGATGGGTAGAGTTGCTACTTTTATTCTTAAAATAGGTGGCACCTCTGAGCCAAGAGTCATTCCCATTATCTCTTCTACCGTTGGATTTATTTCATCTTTTATGCAAAATGTGGGTGCGGCTGCACTGTTTATTCCTGTTGTGAGTCGTATTTCATCACGCTCAGGTATCCCAATGTCACGACTATTGATGCCCATGGGATTTACAGCAATTTTAGGTGGCACAATAACCATGGTAGGTTCCAGCCCTTTAATCTTGCTCAATGATTTGATTTTAACCACCAACCAAGGGCTAGAAGTTGGACAGCAGATGGATACTTGGGGGTTATTCTCCGTAACACCCATAGGCATTGCACTGGTCATAACCGGTATTGTATATTTCGTAGTTGCTGGCAAGTTTGTCTTACCTGCAACCAAAAAAGATCAGTCAGAATCTATCTCAGCCATTGAGCACTTTCATCAGGTTTACAACATAGATTATGATTTATTTGAGGTCAATGCCCCCAAAGATTCCAACTTGATTGGTATGACGCTTGACGATATTGAAACAGCTGCCAAGATTAGAATTATCGCTATTCAGACCATTGAAGGAGAAACATTTATTGGGCACCACTCAGTTGAGCGCAGCACCACTATTCAGCCACAAATGACCCTAGGCGTATTAACAACAAAAGAACATTTAGATGCTTTTGTTCAGGGCTTTCATCTTGAGCTCTCAGACACCATTGAGAAATTCTCTAACCTGTTGTCGACACAAGAATGTGGCACAGCAGAAATTGTTATCCCGCCTAATTCTTCACTTATTAACCAAAGCGCTAGAGATGTGTGGTTACGCAAGACCTATGGTATTGCTATGGTAGCGCTACATCGTGGTGGTAACACCCTGCAAGAAGGCGAAGGCATTCGCAACATACCTTTTCAATCAGGCGATACATTAATTGTTCATACACGCTGGGTTGACCTTGACAGATTGCAATCTAATACCGATTTTATTGTGATTACTTCTGAGTACCCAAGACAGGAAGAATACCGACCTGAGAAAATCAAATGGGCAAGTATTTTCTTTGCAATTGCACTTTTCTTAGTCTTGTTTACAGACATTAAACTCTCCATCGCACTTATGACTGGCGCTTTGGGTATGATTTTATCTGGTGTTATTAAAATAGAAGAAGCCTATCGTGCGGTTTCTTGGAAAACAGTCTTCTTACTAGCCAGCCTTATTCCACTAGGTATGGCAGTGTCAAAAACTGGCACTGCTTTGTGGATTGCACAAGAAACAGTTAAAGTAGTTGGCGATATGGCACCTTGGATAATACTAACCTCAATTGTAGTATTGGCAACTTTCTTTACTTTGGTCATGTCTAATGTCGGCGCAACCATTCTCTTAGTGCCTATTGCTGTTAATATTGCCATCCAAGTAGGAGAAGATCCTGCAATTTATGCACTAGCAGTCGCCATTGCCACTTCAAACTCATTTTTGATTCCCACCCACCAAGTGAATGCTTTAATTATGGGGCCGGGTGGTTACAAGGTGGCAGATTTCATCAAGGCAGGTGGGCTTATGACAATCCTATTTATCATTGTGATGATGTCAATGATGAGCATCGTTTTTTAAAGGAGAACACCATCCCCCATAAAATAAACGCAACACAGGCAAAAAAAAGATTGGTTGATGGCAACCAACGCTTTATTGATGGCACTACATTACACTATAAATTTTATCCACATGGAGATACAAAAGACATACAAGACCAAGAACCTTTTGCCATTGTGTTAGGTTGTTCTGATTCTAGAGTACCAATTGAGACTATCTTTGACCAGAGTTTTGGTGATTTATTTATTATTCGTATTGCAGGCAACATAGTTGCCCCCTCACAAATGGGCAGCATTGAATTTGCAATTTCGAAATTTAAAACCTCTTTGGTTGTCGTGTTAGGGCACTCTAACTGTGGCGCTATTAGCGCTACTATTGATGAGTGCATTAACAAAACACACTTATCAAACAGTCTTTATTCTATTACTGATAGAATAAAACCATCAATTTTGCCCTTAATTGACTCAGGTTTATCAAATCATGAATTAACACATAAAGCAGTTGAAACTAACATTATTAACTCTGTCAAACAACTACAAAGCCAATCACCAATTATTAAAAGGGCTATCAAAAATAATAAACTAGAAGTTATCGGCGCTAATTATTCTTTAAAATCAGGTGCAGTTGATTTTCTAACTTAATTTATCTGGGCTTTTTTTTGCAACTCTTTATTTAGCCTGCTCTTGAGTCTGTTTTATGAGTTTATCTAAAATTTCACGAATTTCAGCCAAGCCAGTAACTGGCAAAACTAAACGGTGGGAAACCTTGCGAAATTCTCTTTGCTCATCAGCGCCATCTTTATCTATGATTGGTAAAGCTTGATAAAAATCAATCTTTGCAACATTCTGACGAATACTAATACTTGCTGTACCGTCAACATACATTTCGTTAATTAGGTCTGCTTGTGGTTGAGCCACTTCAGGTGTTGAACTTACTTCTTTCTTTTCCATTTTTCTTTTCCATGGTTATAAAAAAATTATTATACCAAGCCAGTAAGACTAAAGGTGTTTTAAAATTGATGAAAAATGATATTTTGATGATTACCCATAATGACGCAAAAGCCTCATATAAGACCATTAAAAGCTCTCATCCCAGTCAACCAAAATTTGTTGTTTTTCGATATTGACTTCACACAAAAATGGCTCAATATACGGCACCCAATGCTCTTTTTCCCCTTGCACAATGAGCACATGGTTCGCACCTGTATCCATCAAATTTTGCACTTTTCCAAGTACAAAATTTGATCGATTAACCACCTCCAAACCAATTAAATCTTCCCAATAGTGCTCACCTTTTTTGAGTTTGGGTAGTTGAGATTTCTCAATATAGACATCAATACCAATCATTGCTCTGGCTTGCTCTCTGTTGTCAATGTCTTTAATTTTCGCAACAATGGTTTTCGATTGCTCTCGACCATTGACAATTTCTAATGTTTGCCATTGTTCATCAATCTGTATATGCCAAGGTTTGTAAGATAAAATATTTTTTCTAGGCTGTGTATGTGAAAAGATTTTCACCCAGCCCTGAACGCCAAAAAGGCCATTAATCGTACCGACCAATAGCCTTTTTGAACTTGGAATAATACTCGTTGAATTACTCAGCAGTTTTTTCCTCTTCTGCTGCCGCTTTTGCCTCTGCCGCTACTTTCGCTTCTTCTTCTGCCTTGGCTTTTGCTTCCGCTGCCAGTTTAGTTGCAATGGCTGTTGCCACTTTTTCTGCTTTGGCTTCTTGTTCTGCAACACGCTTTTCACGAATTGCAGGGTCTTTAAATTCTTTGATAAGTTGCTTAACGCGATCAGAAGTTTGTGCACCTTTTGAGGTCCAATACTCTATTCTATCTTCTTCGATGGTAAGCCTAACTTCTTGTCCACGAGCAACTGGATTAAAATATCCAAGTCTCTCAATATAACCACTGTCTCTACGCTTTCTAGAGTCTGTTGCTACAATTGAATAAAAAGGTTTTTTCTTGGCTCCACCTCTAGCTAATCTAATTTTAACCATGGTTTTTTGCTCCTAAAAAATATTAAAAAAAACTTATGCCAAAACGACATAAGACGAAAGATTATATCAGTTTTTCGATATCGCGTGCTAATTTTTGTGCATCACCCGTATAAGTCATCGGTGTTAATTGTGCCAAAGCTTGTTTGGCTTGCTCCGGCATATCTAAATCTTTAACAAAATCTGCCAATACTTGCGCATCAATGGTGTTACCACGAGTCAATTCTTTAAGTTTTTCATACGGATTTTCAATACCGTAACGGCGCATCACAGTTTGAATTGGCTCTGCTAAGACTTCCCATGAATTGTCTAAATCTGCTAATAATTTCGCCTCGTTGGTTTCAAGTTTTCCAATGCCTTTGGCAATAGAAGCGTAAGCCACTAGGCAATGCGCACAACTCACGCCAAGATTTCTAAGCACCGTTGAATCAGAGAGGTCTCTTTGCCAACGAGAGATTGCCAACTTATCTGCTAAATGCGTATTCAGCGCATTAGCAATACCCAAATTACCCTCGCCGTTTTCAAAATCAATCGGGTTAACTTTGTGTGGCATGGTCGATGAACCCACTTCTCCTGCAATGGTTCTTTGCTTAAAATAACCCAGTGAGATGTAACCCCAAACATCACGACAAAAATCAATCAAAATGGTATTAAAGCGATTCATTGAATGAAAATACTCTGCCATATAATCGTGCGTTTCAATCTGCGGTGTATAGGGTGCATAATTCACGCCTAAATCTTGAATAAACACCTGTGAAATATGTTGCCAATCTAGGTCTGGATACGCACAAATATGCGCATTGAAATTACCCACTGCACCATTAAATTTACCCATTATTTTCACACTTTCTAAGTGCTTAATCTGTCGTTTTAGGCGATAAGCAAAGTTTGCCATTTCCTTGCCAACTGTGGTTGGTGACGCTGTTTGACCATGTGTCCTAGATAGCATCGGAATTGAGGCGTTGTCTTTTGCTAAATCCGTTATCAAGGATAAGATATTTTGCATTTGTTTGAGCAATACCTTGCGTCCATCAATCAGCATTAGGGCGTGTGACAAGTTATTAATATCTTCTGAGGTACAAGCAAAATGGAAAAATTCACTCACCGCATTCAACTCTGCATTGCCTTTGACTTTATCTTTTAAGAAATATTCAACTGCCTTAACATCGTGATTGGTGGTGCACTCAATTTCCTTAACTGCTTGTGCGTCTGCTAATGAAAAATTGCTCGCAATATTGGTTAAAAAATCAGCAGCCTCTTGGCTGAATGCACCCACTTCAGTAATGCCGTCATTATCCGCCATGGACTGCAACCATTTAACCTCAATTAACACACGGTATTTGATCAACCCAAATTCACTGAAAATCTCACTTAAGGTATTGGTTTTATCAAAATAGCGTCCGTCAATGGGAGATATAGCAGTTAAGGCGTTTAGTTCCATAATTCATTTAGTTAAATCAAATATGTTAAAATTATACGCTTTATAAAATTACTTTATAGGGCAGATGAAAACAGCTTATTTAACTCATATTGAACAGCGCGCTAAAGACAATTTGCCGCCACTAGTACTCAACGCACAGCAAACAAAATCTGTGGTTGAAAACTTAATTAATGGCAATGATGATGATTTTTACCTAGATTTATTAACACATCGTATCCCCCCTGGGGTGGACGAGGCTGCTTATGTAAAGGCAAGTTTTTTAACCAGCGTTGCCAAAGGTGAGCAAACTTGCAATGCCATTAGTCAAGAACAAGCTACTTTTTTACTCGGCACAATGATGGGTGGTTACAATATTACGCCATTAATTGAGTTATTAGACATTGACACAACCGCGCAAATCGCCTGCGATGCCCTGTCTAAAACACTGCTTATTTACGAAGCCTATCAAAGCATTGTAGAAAAATCAACCAATAACACCTTCGCCAAGCAGGTAGTTGATTCTTGGGCAAATGCCGACTGGTTTACCAGCAAAAATGAATTGCCAAAAGAAATTAAACTCACCGTTTTCCGTGTTGATGGTGAAATCAATACTGATGATTTATCACCAGCCACCGAAGCGTGGTCACGCCCTGATATTCCTCTACACGCCCAATCAATGCTAGTTAAAAAAATGGACAGCCCACTTAAAACCATTGCGCAACTTAAAGAAAAAGGCTTGCCACTTGCCTTTGTTGGCGATGTGGTGGGTACAGGTTCTTCACGCAAATCTGCCATTAACTCAGTATTATGGCATATGGGCAATGATATTGACTATGTGCCAAATAAACGCGGTGGTGGCGTGGTATTAGGTGGCAATATTGCACCCATTTTCTTTAACACCGCACAAGACTCAGGTGCATTACCGATTGAATGTGATGTGTCAAAAATGCAAATGGGGGATGAAATTACCCTCTATCCTTACGAGGGGAAAATTATCAATGCCAATGGCGAAACCATTTCTACTTTTAAACTCACGCCAAACACCATACCTGATGAAGTCCGTGCAGGCGGTCGTATCCCGCTTATTATTGGACGAGGCTTGAGCGACAAAACCCGCTTTGATTTAGACTTGAGCGTTAGCGATATTTTCTTACGCCCAAAAGATGTAACAAATAGCGATGCAGGCTATACTTTGGCACAAAAAATTGTGGGTAAGGCTTGTGGTGTTGAAGGCGTACGCCCTAATACTTATTGTGAACCACGCATGACAACGGTTGGCTCACAAGACACGACAGGTGCGATGACGCGTGACGAACTCAAGGAATTAGCCTGTTTAGGTTTCTCTGCTGATTTGGTCATGCAAAGTTTTTGCCATACTGCTGCCTATCCAAAACCCGTTGATTTAGAGCTGCAACACAGCCTACCTGACTTTATGCGCTCTCGTGGTGGCGTTACGCTCAAACCGGGCGATGGCATTATTCACTCGTGGTTAAATCGTATGCTGCTACCTGACACAGTCGGCACAGGTGGCGACTCACATACCCGTTTTCCAATTGGTATTAGTTTCCCAGCAGGTTCGGGTTTGGTGGCATTTGGTGCATCAATTGGTGTATTGCCTCTTGATATGCCAGAATCGGTTTTAGTGCGTTTTAGTGGCACCATGCAAACAGGTATCACACTTAGAGATTTGGTCAATGCCATTCCCTATGTCGCTATTCAACAAGGTTTATTAACCGTTGAAAAAACCAATAAAAAGAATATTTTCTCAGGTCGAATCTTAGAAATTGAAGGGCTGGGCGATTTAAAAATTGAACAAGCTTTTGAACTTACCGACGCTTCGGCAGAACGCTCGTCAAATGGTTGCACCATCAAACTCAATCAAGCCCCTGTGGCAGAATATTTACAATCTAACATCGCCCTATTGTCATCAATGATTGAAATGGATTATGAAGACAAGAAAACCATCGCGCGTCGTATTCAAACGATGCAAAAGTGGCTGGATGCACCCGAATTATTAACAGCTGATGATAACGCCGAATACGCCGCAACCATTGAAATCAATCTTGATGACATCAAAGAACCCATCCTTGCTTGCCCAAATGACCCCGATGATGTGAAATTACTTTCAGAGGTGGCCAATACCAAAATTGACGAAGTCTTTATTGGCTCGTGTATGACCAATATCGGTCACTTTAGAGCCGTTGCGCAATTATTAAAAGACCAATCAGAACTACCAACTGAACTTTGGGTTGCGCCACCCACACGCATGGATGAAGCGCAACTTAAAAAAGAAGGTGTGTATCAAACTTTTGAGTCGCTTACTCAGCATACAGAAATACCCGGTTGTTCGCTGTGTATGGGCAATCAAGCACGCGTCAAAGACAATGCCACCGTGGTTTCCACCTCAACACGCAATTTCCCCAATCGCCTAGGTGACAATGCCGATGTGTATTTATCCTCTGCAGAAGTAGCCGCTATCGCTGCAAAACTTGGGCATATTCCAACCGTAGCAGAATATCTATCAGCAATGCAAGACATAGAGCCAGCATCGGATGATATTTACCAATATCTTAACTTTGACCAAATATCACAATATCAAAAGTCAGTTGGGCACATTGCACTTGATACAATCTTAAAAGAGTGATTAAAAAACCACCAGACAATAAAAAGCCGCTATTAATAGCGGCTTTTTATTGTTAAAAATTTAAAAAATTATGCAGATTTCTTATTGGTCTTTTCTAATTTTTTCCAAAAATCACCGGTATAAAATTGACAGTATTTAAACATTTCGTTATCCGTAAGGTAACCTTTTTTACCGTTCCAGTCTTCTTTTAACATTGTTACTAGCTTATTTTTTAATTTTTTTTCGTTTGTCATTTTCATAAAACTATCCTCCTAATGCATATGGATTTCTATCCATTTACCATAATTTTCTGCGTTCATTATATCATCACTATCTTCTTCGTGCTTTACAATTATCGTAAATATATTGTGTATTAGGGAATTATCAATATACAACTTGAGTTTCTTAATATCTTGCTGATCACAAATTAACAACATAGTCTTGTATATATAAATTATAACATCAACAATCTCGCCTTCACGCTCAAAAACTGGATGAAAATAAATTTGCAAACTCTTTGCGTATTGGTCCAATACATTGATAATCTGAAAAACTGCAATTACATCATTATTCTTTAATACAGCATACCATTGAAAATCCTCTAATTCACTCTCAAATACCGTCTTTTCTGCCTGTTCTAAATATCGCTTCCAATCCTTTAAAGCTAGGTCGTTTTGCTCAATTTTTTGATAGGTAAAAGTCACTTAATCTTGGCTTCCTTGTACATTACATGTTGTCTTACAACTGGATCAAACTTTTTAACTTCCACCTTTTCTGGGTGTAGTCGTTTGTTCTTAGTTGTTGTGTAAAAGTGACCCGTCTTTGCTGATGATACTAATCTGATTTTTTCTCTCATAACTTACCCCTTAAACCTTTTCACCACGAGCGCGAATTTCTGATAATACGGCATCAATACCTTTCTTATCAACAATACGCAAACCTTTTGCAGTTAGTTTTAACTTTACAAAACGGTTCTCACTTTCCACCCAAAAACGGTGTGTGTGCAGATTTGGATAAAAACGCCTACGCGTCTTATTGTGTGCATGAGAAACATTGTTACCACTAATTGGGCGCTTACCTGTTACTTGACATACCTTTGCCATAGTCCACCTATTCTCGAAAATCTAAAAACAAAGCATTATACTTAAAATCACTTGACTTTCATAGTTAAATTTAATCAAATCTATTTACTATTGACAAAACTCTCGGTATCATATGCGCTCT
>NZ_FQTR01000051.1 GCF_900128535.1 bacterium endosymbiont of Bathymodiolus sp. 5 South
GGTATAGCGCTACTTCTAATTTGAGTGATTTTGTCACAGCTACCGCTGATGGCGCTAACACTAAACTGACTATTGACCACGATGGCACTGGAGCACTTAATAGCCTGGTATCCATTGTTATAACACATACTTTTACTGCTGATCTATTGGGTGAATTGATCACTAATGGTAACTTAGTGCTTGAATAGTATTGATAGCCTTATTGCTGTAATACACCTAAGTGTAGCCAAGGGAAAAAATCCAGAAAATAAGTTGACAAATAAGCAACTTCAAACAGTAAAACTTAAATATAAACATTGCTCAAAAAATCACACTTAAAATACCCTTATAATCTTTAGCATATGAAACTTATCAAAGCTAATCTTAGTATTTGGCAGGTTTTTCTATAAAGGCAGACGACATATCGCAACTAATGGCTTTGCTTTGACTTGCTTTTTTTGCCATTTTGTTGCGTCAATGCTTAGACAAAGTCAGCCACGGTTTTACAGTCTTTGGCAACAGAGGTTTCCTCTAAGCCAAAGACACCCTTAAACATAAAAACGACTAAAAAATGTCTAATTTTTACCTAACATTCTTCTCAAAGTATTATCTTTGTCAATGAAATGATGTTTAATAGCACCGGCAATATGTAGGCTAATAGCAACGATTATCGTCCAGCCTGCTATTTCATGGGTTTCATGCATAAACCCAGCAAGTTGCGCATTATGTGGAATGGCTTCCTTAGTGATAAGGTCAAATTGCGCTGCAATAATTTCTAAACCAAATACTGAAACACCATAACCACCTGCACCAGACATAATAAAGCCTGAAATTGGCATTATGATCATCGCAATTATCAACACCCAATGGATTATTTTTGCCAAATTATGTTCGATCGTCTTATATTCAGTAACAGGTTGCAACCAACCATTGACAAAACGCCAATAAACCCTAACAATAATGACTGCAAAGATTAAAACACCGATTGACTTGTGAATGGGATAAAGCTCAAATGCTTCGTTTTCACTCATATAAACACCAACAGCCGCCAATGCAATAATAGTTAAACCCACTACCCAATGCAAAAATATTGTTAAGTTGGATAATTTATCTTTTGTGTCTCTCATGTTTCTCTCCTTGTTTTTAATGGTCCAGACATAACATATGGCCTAAATTATACAACAAGTGATAAGATTAGCACCCTATTTTTTAATCTCAGGGTTGATCCACTGAATGCTGTACCAATAATAGCTACTTTTTTGTTGACTGGGCATGGTGCAGTTGTATTTACTACGACGCTCAGTTAAAGGCTTTTTAGCAACAATTTTAACGCTTTTATCGCCTTGCCAAGTCATATTCACCCCGCCATTGGCAAAACAATTTAGATTGGATTTTTGATGTTTGTTTAAAGACTCAAAAAATTCTAATTCTAATGTTGGTGGATTTTGTGTGAAGATTGGATTGATATTCTTGAGCTTAATGGGCATTGGCAAAGCGTTAACTTTAGTTTTAAAACTGAGCATCTTGGCATAATCTCCTGCCATTGGGAAACGAGGTAGGTTTTGTCGATGACTCATCTTTGATACAACACCAGAATACTGACCAAAAGCACTATAACCCAAATCTTTAACTTGTTTAAATATCTCTAAACTTGCTTCACCGTAAGGATAAGCGAAAATTTTATTATGCTGGTTTAATTCTTGATTAAGACGGTTTTGCGTTTGGGTAATTTGTGTTTTAATTTGTGTTTTATTTAAGTCTAATAAATACGGATGCGTCATAGTATGGTTATAAAATTGCATAAGATCACCTTGCATACTACGCATTTGTTGCCATGTCGTCATTGCTGGATATTTTTTATCCACGGGTTCACTAGAGACAAAAACACTCATCGGCATTTGATATTTTTTTAATAATGGATAGGCATTTTTTACCATGGATTGATAAGCATCATCAGCCGTTAACACCACGCATTTGTTTGGTAAGTCATCATTATCTAAGCGTTCAAGCATGGTTTTGAGTTGCAGTACTTTAAAATCATTATCTTGCAGATATTGCAGATGTTGCTCAAACAATACAGGGCTGATGCTGGTAGATTTTGGGGTGGAACCAGAAAAACGATGATACAACAGTACCACACAACTGTTAGCACTAACCATGGATGAAAACAGCATCAATATGATAAATTTAAACACATTTAGCCCCTGTAAACCCGATTTGTCGCCAAGCCTCATACGCCACAATGGAAACACAATTGGATAAATTAAGGCTACGAGAAGTAGCTTGCATTGGCAAGGTAATACCTTTAAATCTATCCAGCATTGCTTGCGGCAATCCTCGTGTCTCCGGTCCAAATAAGAAGGAATCACCTTCTTGATATTCTACCTCTGCATAATTAGTTTGCACTTTTGAACTTACTGCAAAAAGTCGCTCAGGCTTAGCCTTATCCAAATAATGCTCAAAATTCTCATATTCAAAGACCTGTGCCAACTCTTTATAGTCAAGTCCTGCGCGTCTTAGGCGTTTATCGGTAATTTCAAACCCAAATGGCTTAATCAGATGCAAACTAGCGCCCATATTGGCACTTAGACGAATCAAGCTGCCTGTATTATTGGGAATCTCTGGCTCAAACAACACTAAATTTAACATAATATTTTATTTTCTCTTGATTTTCTTACTATTATCCATAAATAAAAAGTAACTTAAAGAAAAACACAATGAAAATGGATATTAATAAACTAACTTCGCAATTCCAACAAGACTTAAACACCGCACAATCACTGGCGATTAATAAAAATCACACAGCAATTGAAGGTGTGCATGTGTTAAGTAGTATGCTTAGTGATTATGCTTCAAGCGTCAGTAATGTACTTAAAGCGCTGAATGTCAACACCAAAAACCTTAAAGACAATGTTGATAAAGCCATTGATAATTTAGCCGTGGTGGGTAGTCCAAATGGCGATATCGCTGTATCACAAAACTTATTAAGACTACTTAACACCACTGAAAAATTATCAACTGATAAAGGAGACAGTTACCTATCAACCGAATTATTTTTATTGGCAATTATCAGTGGCAATGACACCACAACAAAATTATTAAAAGATTTAGGGGTTGATAAAAAAAGCCTATCAACTGCTATAGATAAACTTAGAGGGGGTGAAACCGTGAATGAACAAAATACAGAAACGAACAGAGATGCTTTAAACAAGTACACACTTGACCTAACACAACGCGCACAAGACGGCAAACTTGACCCTGTGATTGGTCGTGATGGTGAAATTCGCCGTGCTATTCAAGTCTTACAGCGTCGCACTAAAAACAACCCTGTGCTAATTGGTGAACCCGGTGTGGGTAAAACTGCGATTGCCGAAGGTTTGGCACAACGCATTATTAATAACGAAGTGCCTGAAGGCGTCAAAGGCAAGCGATTATTATCATTGGATATGGCAGCATTAGTAGCAGGAGCAAAATACCGGGGTGAATTTGAAGAACGATTAAAAGCAGTATTAAAAGAATTAGAAGCCGAGCAAGGGCAGGTGATTTTATTTATTGATGAATTACACACCATGGTGGGTGCAGGTAAGGCTGATGGTGCAATGGATGCCGGTAATATGCTAAAACCTGCACTGGCTCGTGGCGACTTGCATTGTATGGGTGCTACCACGCTAAATGAATATCGTGAATACATTGAAAAAGACGCCGCCCTAGAGCGCCGTTTTCAAAAGGTGTTAGTTGATGAACCCAGCGAACAAGATACGATTGCCATCTTGCGTGGACTGAAAGAAAAATACGAAGTCCACCACGGCGTGGAAATCACTGACCCAGCAATCATCGCTGCTGTTACTTATTCTCAGCGTTATATTACCGATAGACAACTGCCTGACAAAGCCATTGATTTGATTGATGAAGCAGCCTCACAAATTCGCATGGAAATTGATTCAAAACCCGAATCAATGGACAAACTTGACCGCAAATTGGTACAACTCAAAATTGAGCGCATGGCACTCAAGAAAGAGAAAGATAAAGCCTCTAAAGAGCGATTCAAAGAACTTGAAGCACACATTAAAAAACTTGAAAAAGAATATGCCGACTTTGAAGAGATTTGGAAAAGGGAAAAATCTGTTGTTCAAGGAGCGCAACATTTAAAAGAAGCACTAGAACAAGCAAAGTCCGACCTAGAATTGGCACATCGTGATAATGATTTGGCAAAAATGAGTGAGCTCCAATATGGAAAAATCCCTGAATTAGAAGCCAAGATAGCCGAAGCTGAATCTGCTGATACGCAAGAAATGACACTCTTGCGTAACAAAGTAACCGAAGCTGAAATCGCCCACATTGTTGCCCGTTGGACTGGCATTCCAGTGGATAAAATGATGGAAGGTGAAAAGGATAAACTCTTACAAATGGAGTCTATTATTCATAAGCGTTTAGTTGGGCAGGATAAAGCGGTAAAAGTAATATCAGATGCTGTGCGTCGTTCTCGAGCAGGCTTATCAGACCCTAACCGTCCTGATGGTTCATTTATGTTTATGGGTCCAACAGGTGTGGGTAAAACCGAGCTCACCAAAGCCTTGGCTGATTTCTTGTTTGATACTGAACAAGCTATTGTGCGCATAGACATGAGTGAGTTTATGGAAAAACACTCAGTAGCACGATTGATCGGTGCACCTCCTGGTTATGTTGGCTATGAACAAGGTGGTGTGCTTACCGAAGCTGTGCGTAGAAAGCCATACTCAATCATACTGCTTGACGAAGTAGAAAAAGCACATCCTGATGTGTTTAATGTTCTTTTACAAGTGCTCGATGATGGTCGTTTGACTGATGGACAAGGTCGTACAGTTGATTTTAAAAATACGGTGATTGTAATGACTTCTAATCTTGGCTCTCATTTAATACAAGAAAATCCAGGCAAAGATATGAGTGCTGAATTGACTCAAATTGTTGCAGAACACTTTCGCCCTGAATTTGTTAATCGTATTGATGAGATTGTCGTGTTTAATAATCTTGAAAAATCCCAAATTAAAAGCATTGCTGCATTGCAAGTTGAAATCTTGCAATCTCGTCTGGCAAAAATAGACCTTCAACTTGAATTAGATGACAATGCAATGACACTAATTGTAGACAAAGGTTATGACCCAGTATTTGGTGCGCGTCCACTCAAACGCACCATACAGCAATTGTTGGAAAACCCACTTTCTCAGA
The DNA here is from genome assembly GCF_900128535.1 of bacterium endosymbiont of Bathymodiolus sp. 5 South. GTDB lineage: Bacteria > Pseudomonadota > Gammaproteobacteria > PS1 > Pseudothioglobaceae > Thiodubiliella. The sequence goes on from NZ_FQTR01000051.1 coordinate 5,185, forward strand.
AGATACTCTCTGGAGAATTCCTGCCAGGGTCGGTTATTCACGGCAGAGCGTCTAATAACGAAATTGTGTTTTCTTGATTAGCGCCTAGTGGCTTGTTACTCTTCTACCAACAACACCACCCTACGCCATCTGTTACTAAAATCCTTATTATTTATCGCATATACAGTAGATCAGCAATATCACACTGAGGTTTAAAATCAAACACAACCTTAACCAATAACCGCCTCAAAGTAGCGTGATCACAATTATCAATTGCTGCCTCCATTTCTAACAGAGTCGCTTGTAATTCTTGATACTCTATAAAATTTTCTTCCGCACGCATAATCAATGGATGCTCAGTCTCACTCACATTATCACTAATCAATAACTCCTCAAACAACTTCTCACCAGGGCGCAGCCCTATGTAATGAATTTCAATATCACCATTTGGATTATTATCATCTTTGACTTCTAACCCGCTCAAGTGGACCATCTTTCTAGCAAGGTCATCAATACGCACAGGTTCACCCATATCTAAGACAAACACATCTCCACCTTTACCCATTGCCCCTGCTTGGATGACTAACTCCACCGATTCAGGAATGGTCATAAAATAACGAATAATATTTTTATCCGTGATAGTTATTGGACCATTTTCTTTAATTTGTTTGGTGAATAGCGGTATCACCGAACCACTAGAACCCAATACATTACCAAAACGCACCATCGTAAATTGAGTATTATTTTGTTTTTGCGCTAAAGCTTGTAATATCAGCTCAGCTACACGCTTAGTCGCGCCCATTGTATTAGTCGGGCGCACTGCTTTATCTGTGGAAATAAGCACAAAAGTCTTGACCTTAGCATCAATAGCCGCTTGTGCGCACTTCAGCGTACCCAGCACATTATTATTCACACCTTCGGTATTATTAAACTCCACCATCGGCACATGCTTATAAGCCGCCGCATGGTAAATTGTATCAACCTTAAAGTGTTTCAATACCTGTAATAAGCGTTTAGTATCATTCACACTACCTAGAATAGGATAAACATCAATATTGGCAACTGACAATTCTCTCTCAATGGTGTAAAGTGCTAACTCACTAATCTCAAACAACACCAAAGCCTTGGGCTTAAGACTTGCAATCTGTCGGCACAACTCCGAGCCAATCGAACCACCTGCGCCCGTTACCATAACCACTTTACTGGCAATATTCTTACCTAGTAAATCCTGATTAGGCTTCACCACATCGCGTCCAAGCAAATCCACAATACTCACTTGTTGCAAATCAGCCACAGAGACCTTGCCTTGTGCCAACTCTGCCACACCTGGCAATGAGCGCACTACCACAGGATATGACTCAAACTGATTGATAATAATTGAGCGCCTAGTTCGAGAAATAGACGGAATTGCCAGCAACACCTCACTCACCTTAAGCTCTTCAATTAATCTTCCAACATCACTGTCTGGAGAATAAATACGCAGACCTCTAATTTGGGAGCCTTCCAACTCTAACGAATTATCAATAAAGCCAACAGGCTTATATTCAAAGGTATGTTCAAGTGCTGATGACAGCTGGATACCTGCGCTACCTGCTCCATAAATCAACACCCGCTTTTGGTCGCTATTGACAATATTTTTAACCAAGGATAACCGCAACCCACCGCCAAGCAACTGGCGTAACACCACACGCAAACCACCAATCACCACCAAAGACAGCAGCCAATTAATCAAAATTACACTTCGAGGTATACCCTCTACCGCAACCATAAAGCCAATCACACCCCACACTAATGCATACAAACTCACCGCTTGTACAATCGCACGCACATCCTTAAAGCTCATGTAACGAATCACACTTCGATACAGCCCGAAGTAAATAAAAATAGGAACAGCCACCGCCGGTGCACTAAAAATCGCCAATACTAACTCTAAATCACTCTTGGGAAAATACCACTCACCTAATCGCACTGAAAATGCCATCAACAGTGTCACCACCAACAGCATACTATCCAGCGACATCATCATCAATTGCTTGTAAATTCGTGACATATTAGATAACTTTTTAATCATTTCGCTATTATAATCAATCTGCACAAAACCTGTAACTTGCCATATTGTAATACCCCCATTTTCCATACAACTCTAAAGTAGAGGCTTGAGTGTTTACAACCCTCTTATTACGCCACCTTTGTTCTTGACGGTATTCCGCCTAGAGCAAAATATGGTCGTTCATTATTATAAACCCATAACCATTGAGTCGTTAAATTTTGTGCTTGTTCAACTGAATCAAACAAATGAAGATCCAAGCATTCCTACCTTTTCATGCTTAAGTTTTGGTTGGTAGTAATAAGTGCTTTTACTGATGCCACAAACTTCGCAAACAAGTTTAATGCTTGTGGTCTTATTTTGTTCGTTAATATTTAAAGCCGTCTCACGCCGTTGGGGTAGCTTTAGAGATTTTTTGCTAAAGCTTCCTTGGCAATCTGTAATTTTAGTTCGCTCTGAACATACATACGCTTGAATTGAGCATTTTCTACCTCAAGCTCTTTTAAGTGCTTAACCATAGACACGAGCGCCATTGATAAAATCTGGCTTGGTTCATACCGTACTCACGGCACAGTTCTGCTACTGTGACGCCTGATTTATTTTGTTTAAGAATATTGACTATTTGTGACTCTGTGTATCTTAATTTCTTCATGTGAAAATGCCTTATTTTATTATAGAATTTTCTACTTTAGAATGGTGTGGTTTTTTGGGGGTATTGCAAATAGAACCAATAGTTAATTAATGCAAAACTCCATCTCGTTTAACGACTTTTAAAAAAGTCATCCATAAAATTTTAATATCAAACCAAAATGAGCGCCTCTCTGAATACTCCACATCCATTTCAACCTTATTAAGAATTGACAGCCCATCTCTTCCATTAACTTGAGCCCAGCCTGTAACCCCTGGTAGCAACCCATCCACCCCTTTTAATTTACGCAAAGCAATTAAGTCAGCTTGATTAAAAAGCGCAGGCCTAGGACCTACAAAACTCATATCGCCCTTTAGAACGCTCCACAATTGTGGCAACTCATCCAAACTAGTTTTACGCAAAAAATCACCAATTGGCGATAAATAGACGCTTGGTTCTTCAAGTAGATGCGTTGCAACTTCTGGAGTGCCAACCCTCATTGATCGAAACTTAGGCATTGAAAATATTTTGTTATTCTTTCCAATGCGATTAGACCAATATAACACAGAACCTTTAGATGTTAAACGCACTGCAATAGCCACTAAGAACACTGGAATTATAAGCAATATAACGACAATCATAACCAGCAATAAGTCAAAATAGCGCTTTGTCAATAATGACTGAGTAATGTTAATCATTCCAATTCTCTAAAATCTGATCCACAAAACGCTCTATTGATAAAAAATGATCTTGTTTGGCATTTAAAGGAGGTATCTTTAATTCTATAAATTCTAACAGGGCTTCTTGTTGATTTTCAATATTTTTTACGATAAAAATTCTGGATATGTATTCACGCCCTAACATTTCACAATTTTCATTGTTGGTAATAAGTTTGGATCCAGACCTGAGCGCCTCAAATGTTCTGGAAGTAAGCCCTTTTTGATTGGGATGCGTAATATCAAGAACCGCCTTACTTAATTTAAATAAATCTGCAATCTCTTCTTTCTTGTAACCAGAATAAGAAACTTTATTAAATAAGTCAAAGCAACAGCGGTTCATTAATAATCTAATAAACAGTAATACAGAGGAATAATAATATAAAAATAAACCCACTCTAAGATTATTATCCTTGGCAAATCGTTGCACCTTTTTCATCCACATCAAACGATTAGAATGTACAGTGCCACAAAAAGATAGATCGTATTTTTTTTCAGCATCATTGCTTTGATACATCTTTTCTGCAAAAAGAGGAATATAGTGCAGCCCATACTCCTGACAATCAAACTTGTCAAAACTTGCCTTTGTATCAAATAAATTTAATACCGATAAAGAATTTTTCTTATTACAGAACCCATCCCACATATACAAATGAATTCTTGCTCTTTGCTTGACTTCTACCAGATATTCTTTATCAATAATATCTGGTGAAACAAATAGCACATCAGTAATTTTATGTTCATCAATATATTGATAAATTTTTGACCTATATTTTTTTACTTTTAAACTAAAAAGAAAATCTAATTTTAAGCGATATGCAATTTTTGAAAGAATTGTTTCTGAATGTAGTTCGTTAAATACAAACGCATAAACTTCTCTACTGTTTATTTCTACTGCAATAGCCTTTGTATAATCAAAAAATGCAGGGCCAATTATTAATACCTTCATTGCCACAGTTTGCCACTTTCAAGAAATGATCCAAGTTTTTGTGCATTAGTAAAATCATGATTTCTATAATCAATAGGTATAAAGCAATTATCAATGAAATCAATGGAAGCATCAATAATTTTTTGCTTATTATTATCCGCTTGAATCAATGCACCTGCACTCTTTACAACACCAAAACAACCATCGTAATAAGAACTTCCCAGCGTCCAAACAGGCTTGCCTAACCCTAAAGACTCTAAGCCGCCATTAGAATTAACTGTAACAACACCCAAACTATTAACTATCTGCTTCTCTAAGCCCTTATTTCCACCATCATAAAAAAAACTTAATGGGTACTTATTACACAAATCCATAATATTTTTTGGAATTTTTTGTAGTGGATGCGGTCGCATTACAACAGAGTGTTTGGAAATTCTAGTTAATTCTAATAATTTTTTTTCAATAACATTCGCATTTAAACCGAAATGAGTGGAATTAACATCTTCTTTTACTTGCCCTAAAAATAAATAATATTTACCTTTCGGTATTTTTGATCCCGAGTTATTATTTGAAAATTTACTTGAAAAAAATAACCCGACTCTTTCATAGGCAGAAAGCAAAAATTCTTCATGGTCTCCTAATCGGGAAATAATCCACATTGGAATATAAAACATTAAATCAATGACTCTAAATATAAAATGGAATTGGAATTTTTGAATGTCTCTATTAATCAACACTTGACAACTGGGTGAGTATTGCTTATATTTTTTTGTAATTAACGATACGCCATTTTGAGTAAAATCTGCATTCGCATTTACACCTGAAGCGCTTAAATAAATATATCCTGGTGGCCCTGCCTCAAAATATAAAATATTAACATTTTTTGATTTTACAAAATTTAGTAACGCCTGCTCAAATAATCTATACTCGCCACTTGTAATTATAGTTGTATCGCCAATATCACCAATAACATTTTCTTTAATCCATTTAGCGTATCCGCTATAAATTTCTTTTAAATGTTTTTCGTTGGCTGATTCTGATGCCAAATAAAAATCTAAATCTAAATCTAAATCTAAATCTAAATCTAAATCTAAATCTAAATCTGCCTCATCTTGATTTGATTTATTCGCTTTAAAGGTAAATCGACTAAAAAATGGTGTGCCAGCATTATACCCGTTCAAACATGCAAATAAAAATGTACTTGGTCGGGTATATATATGTTGTATAGTTGCATTTGGATTTTTGTGCAATATGCCTATTTCTAAATTTTGAAAAAAATCAAAATATGCAAGATCATGTCCTACAAACAAATATTTACTCATCTTTTTCTAATTAACCTTGCTGGTGATCCTGCAATAATTGAACCGCTTTCAAATCTTCCCTTGACAACACTATTTGCACCTACAATACATCCTTTTGACAAGTAAGCCCCTGGAAGAATCACAACCCCGTAACCTATAAACACCCCATCTTCTATGGCAATTGGCCTTTCAACCTCTTTTTGCTTAAGGAATGGCTCTCCATTATAAGGTTTTATACTATAATCTGTGCTGCCAATAAAAACATTAGCCGACATATTGACATTACTTCCTATATTAATTCTTGAAGAAGTTTGTATAAACAAATTATGTCCAATACTAACATTTTCCCCAATAAAAATTTTGCCAAATTTTAAACACTCAATCCTACTACCTGGAAAAATCCTAAACCTTCTATTAATGCTAATACCTCTTAGGCCTTTACAAAAAATTGGCTTACCAATATACCCAATACCCGATAATTTTTTAAATAACATTTTATAGGCTAAATGCCTCAAAAACCATCTTCCCCTATATAGCATTTTTTATACTCACAATGAATGAAAAATTATATTCTAAGCCTTCTTTTTACACTAGATAAATCCTTGGCGATTATTCATATTCATACAGAGGACTCAATAAATAGTATAACTTATTAAAATGAAACTTATGGAGAATACTCAATACCAATATTCAATTATAAAAACCATATTCTCTTTTAATATGCACTTAATTTCTTTAGAGACCTTTGCATAAATAGGGATGATTAGCAAAATCCAATTTTTGCCCAATTGGTGATTTCTTTAAACCTTGTCCTAGCAGGGCTAAGGCTGGGTTTAAAAAATCGCCAAGAGGGTGAAAAGTGGGTTTCTGATGATTGTTCCTATTTATGCAAAGGTCTCCTTTAGAGTAAACTGTAATATTAAATTCTATGCTTTTTATACAAAACTAAGCCCCATCAAAAAAAGTGCAGGAATAATACCCTCCATAAATAACCTGATATCAATAAATTTATCCGATACATTCTGTGCAATACTGTGCCATACTATTTTACCAATTAACGCATACACTATACTTAAAGCCACAAATGAAATTTCCACACTATAATCAAATTGAAAATTGTTTAAAATTGTAATCAGTAAAAATAAAGTTACTAATATAGCGAAAAAAGATTTTATTAATAGTTTTTTGTTGGATGTTAATTGCAACATTGCAAGATAATGATGTCCAGATGTAATGATTGTCATGCCTATCATTAAGATAGCCGTTACCGCTAACCCATTGTTAAGAAAATTTGGTACAACAAACTCAGAGGCAATAGACAATATTGCCACTACAACTACAAGAAATCTTTGCTGCTTAAGTCTTTCTTGGTAATGAATTTTGGCATTCTTTATATAATCTTTGACATTAAAGTTAGACTTTATTTCTGAAATCTTATACTGATTTAGAAATGGAATGAGCAATAACAACATTGCTGTCATAACCATATCAATGGTTACAATCTGCGGCGTGTTATAAAAATATAATGAGAAATAATATGGAATTCTGCTAATAGAAATCATCAAAAGACTGACAATAAAAAATAAAAAACTATGTTTGATTACAGGCTTTAAAGCAATAAGCGAAAAAGATATTTTTATTCTCCCTTTTATTTTCACAAAAAACAAGTGTGTCAAATAGCCAAACCACAGTAGTATAAACCATGATTGAACACTATTACTAACCACGAGTGCGCCAATAATAATAAATGTTCTAACGATTCTTTGATTTAAATTTATCTCTTTAAAATACCCGTTAATATTTCCCTGTATGCGTTGCATAGTTATAAATACAAGATAAATTGATATAATAAACCCAAGTGCCATTCCAAGTCCAATATAGTGAGCCGTATCACTACTCGAAAAAATATAAAGCATTGTCAAAGAAAAAGCGTATGCCAAGAATATTAATACGCACGAAGCCCCCAAATATTGACTTTCTCTTATATTCTTCTTATTAATAGCAAGATGTGCCGAGTCAACAAGTCCCATGGTAAAAACACCCGCTACAAAATTTGCAGTATTAATAATAGATCTGTATTCTACGAATGACGCTTCATCCAAAATTAAATAGAGGGCAACAATTTGTAAAACAATAAAAATATTGCCTAATAAAAATGTAATTCCAGCGTTTCTTAACATTTTATTACTTAAAGCCCCCGTTATAACGAGACCTTTAATTCAAATAAAATCATACACGCAAAATTAATTGGAATTATTCTATTTATGTTCGCTATAACAACACTCTTAAGTGCATTAAAAAATATGCCAGTTACCAATATTCCAGGAAGTTTTATTCCTATGTATTTTGCCTCCCTTTTTTTAATCATAGGCTTTAACAATCCATAACTAGAATACGATCATTCTTTTTTGTAATTAAGTTGATAAAATTTTTAGGGACTAACTTACATTAATACTAACATCTTGTAAGACAGCCTATTACCACTAAACCCAGACATTATTGAATCAATTCTATCCAATGTTGATCGTTTGACATTGCCATCATTCAACCTAAAAA